>JANWLQ010000112.1 GCA_025450725.1 Terriglobales bacterium | reverse complement strand
TCTTCTCCCTCGCCCGCCTGCCCATTGATCTGACGGTGGTGGCGGCGTTTCTGACCTTGGTTGGTTATTCCATGAACGACACCATCGTCGTCTTCGACCGCGTGCGGGAGAACCTGCCCATCATGCGGCGCGACAAACTTTCGGTGGTTGTGAACAAGAGCATTAACCAGACGCTGAGCCGGACGGTGTTGACCTCGGGGCTGACCTTCCTCTCGGTGCTGTCGCTGCTGGTGCTCGGCGGGGAAGCGCTGCGCGGCTTCAGCTTCGCTATGACGTTTGGCATTTTGGTGGGAACCTATTCTTCGATCGCTGTGGCCGCGCCCATGATGGTCGCCTACATCGAATCGCGTAACCGGCGGCTGCCGAGCGCGAAGTCGGCAAAACCCGTTCCGGCGGCGGCGCGCCGGGGATAGCGGGTTGAATCAAAGTCTGGATCGTAGCTGGGAACGTAGCTGTTAGTTCTGCCAGGGGAGCAAACAAATGTTTGAGCAGAGTTTGGTCGAAACTTCACACCGGGTTGGCACACGCAAGCCGGCCACGATTATCACTTCGTTGGCCATCCAGTTGGGGGTAATCGCGGCAGTGGCAATTCTGCCGTTGATTTACTACAGCGTGCTGCCGTCCTCGAGCATGATGGCATTCCTGAGCGCGCCGCCTCCGCCGCCTCCGCCCCCGCCCCCGCCCCCGCCGACGCCCAAGGTCGAGATCCACAAGATTGTCAGCGAGGTGACCAACACCAATCAGCTGGTCGCCCCGCGCGCCATTCCCCAGGGCATCACCCGCATCGTCGAGAGTGCGCCGCCGCCGCCGGTTTCCATGGCCTCAAACGGTGGGGCCTCGAGCCTGTTGGGCGCCTTGAGCGACACCGCGCCGCCGCCTCCGCCCCCGCCGCCGGTCGAGAAACCGGTGCCGGTCGGTGGCTCGGTGCAAGAGGCGCTGTGCATCAGTTGCCCCAAGCCCAACTATCCTCCGATCGCCCGGCAAGCCCACATCCAGGGCACGGTGGTGCTCCACGCCATCATCGCCAAGGATGGAACCGTGAAAGAGTTGACCGTCGTCAGTGGCAACGCCATGCTGCAGGGCGAAGCCGAACGCGCCGTGCGGCAATGGCGGTATCATCCGCTCGAGCTCAACGGCGTGGCCCAGGAAGTAGATACCCAAATTACCGTGAACTTCACCCTCGGCGGCGGCTAGACCCGCGCTTGCTAATCTCTCACCGTTCGATTGTTAACGACTCTTAAACCCCCGAAAGGATACTTATCTCAATGTTGTACGCAATGATGTTCTGGTTCCAAGATCAAGCTGCGGTTGGCTTCGATCCCCTCACCATGTGGCGCCAAATGGGCTGGTCGGCCCGCGCGGTCGTCATCGTTCTGTTCGGCATGTCGGTACTCTCGATCGCGGTCATGGTGGATCGCTATTTGCTGTACTCCGCCGCCAAGAACCAGTCCCGCATCTTCGCCCCCAAGGTCGCCGGCGCCCTCAAGCAGGGCCGGTTGGACGAAGCCATCAAGGTCGCCGAAGTCAACAAGAAGAGCCACTTGGCCAAGGTGGTCGCGGCCGGCTTGGGCGAATTCCAGGCCCATCAGGGATCGAGCGAAGTCTCGGGTGACGAGATCGAAGCCTCGCAGCGCGCTCTCGCCCGCGCCCAGGCCATCGAACACGCCGAATTGAAGCGCGGCCTCGGTTCGCTGGCCACCATCGGCGCCACCGCCCCCTTCGTCGGTCTGTTCGGCACCGTGCTCGGCATTATTCACGCGTTCGCCAGCATGAGCGCGGAAAAGACCACCGGTCTGACCGCCGTCGCCGGCGGTATTTCAGAGGCCCTTGTCACCACCGCTATCGGCTTGTTCGTGGCCATCCCGGCGGTCTGGGCCTACAACTACTTCAGCGGCAAGATCGAAGCCTTCGATATCGAGATGGACAACTCCGGCAGCGAGCTGGTGGACTACTTCTTGAAACAGTCGGGCCGTTCCACCGCGCGCAAGTAAGACCAACTCCAACCTCTCGGCCGCGGAGCGCCGCGGCCGAGCCGAGGTCCATTCGTAGAGGAGCTATTTATGGCTTGGCATCGCCCCACCGTCAGCGTTACTTCCGACATCAACGTCACTCCACTCGTGGACGTGATGCTGGTGCTGCTGATCATTTTCATGGTCATCACCCCCTTGATGGGCCACAGCGTTCCGGTGAAGCTGGCGCAGGCCGTCAACCCGGTGATGTTGCCGGATGCCGATAAGGACGACGCGGTGATTGTGGCCATCAGCCACGATGGCCATCAGTACCTCGGCAACGACATGATGAGCACCGACGAAATTACCAGCAAGGTGCGCGACCTGATCAGCAATCGCCTGGACAAGATTGTCTACGTGAAGGCCGATGCTATCGCCCACTTTCAGGCCGTGGCCGCGGTGGTGGATGCCTTCCGGGAGGCCGGCGTGGAAAACATCGCCATCGAAACTGAAATGATCGATCGCCAGAACCTGCCCCCGGCCGCGGCCGGCGGACAGTAGACCAATCGGGGATTAAGGAGCATTTATGTCAATGGCAGTTGGGGGCCAGGGCGGCCCCAGTCACGATATTAACGTCACGCCCCTCATCGACGTCCTGCTGGTTCTGATCATCATCTTCATGGTGATTCAGCCGCTGCATCCCAGCGGTTTGAACGCCCTGGTGCCGCAGCCCAACCACGACACCAAACCGCAACCGCCCAGCAGCCGCACCATCGTGGTGCAGGTGCTCGATGGCGGGGTGGTGAAAATCAACGATCAGACCGTTACCTGGGACACGCTGGGGCCGCAGCTTTCCGACATTTACACGACGCGCGCCCAGAAGGTGATGTTCGTCAAAGGCGACGACGACATCAATTTCGCACTGGTGGCCCATGCCATTGACATCGCCAAGGGCGTCGACCCTTCAATCATGGTCGGCATTCTGACGCCCAAAATGGAAGCGGGGAAATAGGTTCATGAAATCATTTGCCAAATACTGTCTCCTGGCCGGCGTCGTGGCCACCGCCCTCGCGGCCTCGGGCTGCAACCAACTCAAGGCCCGCGACCAGTTGAACCGCGGCGTCCAGGCGTTTAAGAACGCCCAGTTCAATCAGGCCATCGAGAATTTCCAGAACGCCATCCAGCTCGATCCCACGCTGGTGAACGCCAAGATCTATCTCGCCACCGCCTACCAGGCCCAATTCATTCCCGGCGCTCCGTCGGAGGACAACCTCAAGCTCGCTCAGCAAGCGATGGACGAGTACAAGGTCATCCTCGATCAGGACCCGAGCAACGCCAACGCGGTTGCCGGTATCGCCCGCCTCGACTACGACATGAATAACCTCGACGAGGCCGAGTCGTACTACAAAAAGTCGCTGACCATCAATCCCAACGACCCCAGCGCCTACTACACACTGGGCGCCATCGCCTATCAGAAGACCAATCGCGGCATCGTCACCGCGCGCACCAGCCTGGGCATCACCGACCTGAACGCGCCCATGGTGGCGGCCAAGAAAGCCCCGCCCAACGCCAAGAAGCAGTGCGAGGCTCTCGCGGCGCAGGATGGCGCCATTGTTGACGACGGCATCGAGCAGCTCAACAAGGCCCTGCAACTTCGTCCTGATTACGACGATGCCATGACCTACCTGAACCTTCTCTACCGCGAGAAAGGCGACCTGACGTGTGGCAACGAAACCGAGCGCCAGGCCGACCTCAAGATCGCCAGTGACTTTGCCGCCCGTGGCATTGCCGCCCGCAAGGCGGCGGTGGCGCGAGCCAACAAGCAGCAGTCCGGCGGCGTAGTGAATGACACAAAACCGAAATAGGTTGCTCCACCAGCCGGCGAGGGCGCAGGAGGGTTATGCGCTTCTCGTCGTGTTGCTGGTATTCAGCGTCTTGATGATGACGCTGGCCAAGGCGATTCCGGACTGGAAGACCTCGATTCAGCGCGAGCGCGAAGCGCGGGAAATTGACCACGCGCGCGAATACCGCACCGCCATCCGCCGGTATTTTCACAAGTACGGACGCTATCCACCGAGCATTGATGCCATGGTGAAGAAGGACGGCCAGGGGCTGCGCTATTTGCGTGAAGCCTGGCCCGACCCGCTCAGTCAATCCAGCCAGAGCGCTGAGGCAACCACGGGAAGCGACAGCGCCGATTCGGGCGGCTGGCAAATCCTCCATTACGGGCAAGCCGATAAAGCCAAGATCGTAGACCAGCCTCCGCCGGCCGCACTCAACGCCGGCGGAACGTCGAACATTGTCGGACCGGGCTTGTCGAGTGGACAACCGGGTGGACCTCCAGGTGGTCAAGTTGGCGGGCCTCCGGCCGGACTCGGCGCCGGCACCGGTGGACCAGTTGGACCCGGAGGAGCGGGCAGTCTGGCCGGCGGA
Source organism: Terriglobales bacterium (assembly GCA_025450725.1). Classification (GTDB taxonomy): domain Bacteria; phylum Acidobacteriota; class Terriglobia; order Terriglobales; family SCQP01; genus SCQP01. The sequence continues at coordinate 10,363 of JANWLQ010000112.1, read as the reverse complement.
GGAACGAACCAGGGCTCGGGTACGCCGGGCAACTCCGTCGGCGGCGGTCCGGTAATTGGCGTCGCCAGCGGCAGCAAAACGCCTGGCGTCCACGAGTTCAACGGTTTTAGTTCGCCCAACGACTGGCAGTTCGTCTACGACTATGCGCAGGATCCGACGTTGCGCGTGACCGGCGGCGGCCCTGGGACAGGCGGCACACCAGGCGTTGGCGGTGGTACTCCGGGCGGCCGCGGCGGCCCCGGCACCGTCGTCCACTAGCCGTCGCCCACCTAGTCGGCCCGCAAAGATCGCGCAGGATCAACCCTGGTGGCACGCAACGCCGGACGCAGGGCGGCGAGCAACGTCAACGCCAAGAGAACCGCGGCCGCGGTCAGAATCGTCGAAGGCACCGCCAGCCAGGATGCGGCATTGAGGCCGCCGAGCAGCGGCCGGGCGGCATTGGCCGCGAGCAGCGTGAGCGGCAGTCCCAACACCAGTCCGATGCCTACAGTCAGCGCGGCTTCACCCAGCACCAGGCGCAGCACTCCGGCGCGGGCGCTGCCCAATGCCATGCGCAAGCCGAACTCGATCGCTCGGGAATTGACCGAGTAGGTAATGACGCCGTAAAGGCCCAGGCAGGCCAGAGCCAACGCCAGCAAGCCAAAGCCGGCGCTAAGTTTGGCGACAAGCTGATCGCGCACCAGGAAGCGGTCCACGTACCACTCGACCGTACGCGCATCGCGCACGCGGAGGCGGCTGTCAACTCCACGGATGGCAGCCTGCACCGCATTGAGAAGCGGTGCCGGATCGCCGGCGGCGCGCACCTCAACGACGCCCGGCGCGTTGCTGGATTGCGACAACAAACGATAGAAGATCGGGTTCGGCGCCAGGTGCGGATCTTGAAAGCGGGCATCGGCGACAATCCCAACGATGTGGAAGTCGCCCGCGCTTTTGGCGTCGTATCCAAACGTATGGCCGATCGGATTCGCGCCTGCATAAAAACGGCGGGCAAACGCCCGGTTGACCACCACCACCTGCGTCGTGTGGGGCGCGTCGGCTGCGTCGAAGTCACGGCCGCGCAACAGGCGCATGCCCACCGTCCGGAAATAGCCGCCGCTGACCTGGACCTCTTCGGATTCCAAACCGCCGGGCGGGTCAACGTGGCCGTAGAGCGATATACCGCTGGTACTGGTTGAACCGGCTTCAATGCCGCTGCCGGCGAGCGCGGCATCGAGCACGCCTGGAACCGAGGCGACCTGCTGTTGAAGCCGCGGCTCAAGCGCCGTCCATTGATCGGGAGTCAAGGCGGAGTCGGCGACCGACAAGCGTACGGTCAGGGTATGAATGCGGTCGAAGCCGAGATCATTATGGAACATGCTGGCCAGGTTGCGGCTGAACAACCCTGCGCCCGCCACCAGCACCAGCGCCAGCGCCACTTGTGCCGCGACCAGCCAGCGCCCCTGGGCGCGCGCGCCGCCAAAGGCGGTTCGGTCATCCGCCTTGAGGCAATGGGTGAGGTCAAGCCTTCGGGCCTGGCGCACCGGCAGCAGGCCGACGATTAAACCAATGCCGAGTGAAAGCCCGGCGAGCAGAAGCCACACACGTGCGTCGAGCGAGGCGGTAAATGGCGCCGCGCCCGAGGCCGAAGCTGCCAGGTGCGGCAACAGCCGGCTGCCCCAATAGGCCGCCAGCGCGGCGGCCGCGCCGCTGAGCAGCGCCAACAGCAAGCCCTCAACCACGAGCTGCGCGACCAATCGGCCGCGGCTGATGCCCAGCGCCAGGCGGATGGCGATTTCACGCCGCCGCGTCACCATGCGCGCCAGCAGCAGCATGGCAACGTTGGCTACGGCAATCGCCAGCAGCAGTCCAACTAATATGAAGAGTGCAATCAGCGGAGAGGCGTACTGCCGTCGCAGTCCGTCGCTGCCGCGATCGCCCGCCCTGGCCACCACATGCATCGTCGGGCTGGCCTGCAAACGCAGCAAACTCGCGTGCAGAATCGGCGTCAGCGCCGCCGCCAGCCGCGCTGGCGTTTGGCCGTCGGGCACGCGGGCAACCACCGAGAGCCACATCATTTGTTCCTGTCCCGGCCAGGGCTTCGATTCATCGCCGTTGTCGTTCGACAGATTGCCGTGAACCTTGAGCTCCGCCTGTAGCATGAGCGGCGCCCACACCTCCGCCGGCTGGGCGGGGTCGAGGCCGCTACAGCCGGGCGGCGCGATGCCGACAATGGCGAGCGGGTGCCCGCGTAGGCTCACCGTTTGCCCGAGCACGTCGGCCGCGCCGCCAAACTGGCGATGCCAGAACGCGTCGCTGATCACCGCCACTTGCGAAACGCCCATGGCGCGGTTGTCGTCATCGTTGATCCAGCGTCCGCGCTGGGGCGTGAGTTCGAGGGTGGGGAAGTAGCCGCCCGACACCAACTCCAGGTCCACCGGCGCGGTTGGGCCGGTTCCATTGTCCATCGGCACCGGCGTGGTCGAATTGTAGGCGCCGAGCGGGACTCCCGCGGCCCGCTGCTCAAACTGTTGCACCACGGGGTAGGAGAATAAATTCAAATCCGGATGCAGCCCGTCGCTCGCGCACAGCAGCGACAGCTGCTGGGGCTGGGGCACCGGCAGCGTGCGCAGCAGCACCGCATCGAGGAGACTGAAGATCGCGGCGTTGGCGCCTATGCCCAACGCCAGCGACAGCACGACGACCACGGTGACGCCGGGCGTCCGCCGCAACAAGCGGGCGGCGTGGCGGAAATCCTGCAGCAGGGTTCGCAAGCTGGCACCTCTCCATACGTCGGTTACGCGTTCTTCAATGCGCTCGCGGTCTCCGGCGATTCCCAGCTCCTTCGGATCGAAGGCGTTGAGTTCGTCACGCAGTTCGCGGCGCTTCTTCATTGGCTACTCATCCCGCGATTGGCCTCTATTGCGCGAGGGCCTGGGCCATGGCCCCGGAAATGCGCTGCCAGCGCCCGGTCTCGCGTTCAAGCTGCGCTCGGCCCGTGCGTGTGAGAGCGTAGAACTTAGCCTTGCGGTTCGTCTCCGACTCGCCCCAGTGGGCGCGCAGCCAGCCCGATTGTTCCATGCGGTGCAGGGCGGGGAAGAGCGAGCCCGGCTTGACCACAAAGGCGCCCTCGGTCATTTGGTCAATGCGGCGCGAGACGCCGAGGCCGTGCAGGGATTCGAGGTTGAGCGCGCGCAGGATGAGCAGGTCGAGCGTGCCCTGCAGCAGGGGCATCGAGTCGGAAGGCATGTAGACATCCTATAGGTGGACGTACAGGATGTCAATAGGAGAGCGGGGCGTGGAAATTAATCCCAGGGATCAACCACATGCGGGCAGGCGCCCTGGAAATGGGCGACATTGTGCGTCACCACGGCGAGATCGTGAACCTGCGCGGTGGCCGCAATCAGCGCATCCATCGGGGGCAGCGTTTGCCCGTGCGCGGCACGCTCGACCAACAGTTTGCCCCACCGGTCGGCAACCCGGAAATCAATCGGCAGGATGCGATTATAGAAGCGCTGCGCCAGATCGAACTCGAGCCACTGCGTAATCCGCCGGCGTTTGACGCCTTCCGGTATCAGTTCAACACCGTACCGAATTTCCGCCCACGTAAGCACACTAATGAAGATCGTGGTTTCATCCGCCAATTGCAGCCACTGCACCGCGCCCGCATTCGGACGGAGCTTCTGCATCTCGGAAATTACGTTGGTATCGAGCAGAAACTTCAAAGATCCAGGTCCCGCATCTCGCCTTCGAAGCGCTTGATCTCGACCCCGCTGCCGCGAAGGGGAGAGTTCAAAAAGAATTCCGCCAGTGTGCCCCGCGAGCGCGCCTTGTGCTCCCATTCAGCAGCGGAAACCAAGTACGCTACGGGACGGTCCCGGCGATTGATTTGCTGCGCGCCTTCGGTTTGCGCGCGCTCGACCAACTCACTCAGCCGCGCCTTCGCTGCGGCCAGTCCGAATCCATCCGACTTCCTCGCCATCTTTGCTTTAGTAGTCATCATGACCATGTTAACCAACTACCCCCCCGCCGTCAAGCCCTGGCCCAGGCGTTCAATAACGAACGGTCCGCCGGTGAAAGCGAACACGCCGACGACTCCGCCTGCAAAATAAAACGTTAATTTTCAGTGACATGCGACCAAGACGAACTGGCGACCAGGTTGCAACGTAGTATAAACAGTTATGGACAAAGCGCGCGATCCTAATTTCTTAAAACAACGCCGTCTCAAGCGCATCATTATGGGCGCGATCGCGGCGATTGTCGTCGTGGTCGTGTCGGTGGCCGTTTCCCGGCTTAAGCCGGCGGCACCGACCGTTGATGGCGGCTCGGTTTGGCCGGAACAGGTCAAACGGGGAACCATGGTACGCCAGGTGCATGCCTTAGGCACCCTGGTTCCCGAAGAGGTCCGAACCATCCCTGCCATCTCGGCCGGACGGGTCGAAGCCATCCCGGTGCTGCCCGGCAGCCCGGTCAAAGCGAATACGCTTTTGGTTAAGTTGAGCGATCCCACCACGGTCAAAGGTCTGGGTGACGCTAAGGCAGCCCTCGCGGGCGCCGAAGCCGATCTGGCCAATTTGAAAGCGACCCTGCAAACGGCGCTGCTGGCGCAGAGGTCCACCTTGGCGAACCTGGAATCGGAATCGCACCAGGCGTCCATGGTGAGTGAAATTGACCAGGGCATGTTGGCCAAGAATCTGGTCGCCACGCTCGACGCCAAAACCGATGCCGACAAGGCTGAGGCCTTAAAGCAGCAGGTCGCCCTGGGCCAGGAGCAGTTGGCCAGCATGGCGGCCTCGGATTCGGCGCAGATCGCCTCCGCTCAGGCAAAAGTGGATCAACAGAAAAATCAGGTGGTGCTGGCGCAATCGCTGGTGGATTCGCTCGATGTTCGGGCCGGTATTGACGGCATTCTCGAGGGCCTCGACCTCGGCAACGGCGCCACCCTGCAGGTGGGCCAGTACGTCACCGTCGGCACCGCGGTCGCCAAAGTCGTGCAGCCGGAGAAGCTGAAGGCGACCATTAAGGTCGCTGAAACCGACGTTCGCGATGTCGCCATCGGCCAGTCGGCCAGCGTGGACACGCACAACGGCATCGTACCTGGCCATGTCATGCGAATTGACCCGAACTCCCAAAACGGCACGGTCAATGTGGACGTCGCGCTGGATGGTCCTCCGCCGCCCGGGGCGCGGGCCGATTTAAGTGTGGACGGAGTCGTGAACATTGAGACGCTGAACAACGTAGTCTATGTTGGGCGTCCGGCCTTTGGGGCGCCGAACCAGACGGTGAGCATGTTCAAGATATCGCCCGACGGAAAAACCGGAACCAGAGTGAAGGTCGAGTTGGGGAAAGCTTCGGTCAATACGATTCAGATTATACGGGGCCTGAATGTCGGCGATTGGGTGGTCTTATCGGACACCTCGGCGCAGGACGGCTTTGACGAAATCCGCTTCAGCCCGCCGGTGGCCGCGGTTCACTAGATCATTTGTAACGTTTCGGCTAACCAGCGGTTCTATAGAACGTCCGTAAACATGTGTGCGAAGGAGGGGAAATGGCAACCAGTGCGCAACCAGCGGTGATCAGCCTGAATGGCATTACCAAAGTTTTCTATACCGACGAGGTGGAAACCCACGCGTTGGCCGGTATTCATCTGGAGATCCTCGCCGGCGAGTTTGTCGCTATCGGCGGTCCTTCGGGCTGCGGCAAGTCAACCCTGCTGTCCATCCTGGGCCTGCTCGACACCGCCACGGCGGGTGAGTACATCCTCAACAACCAACCTGTGGTCAACCTGAACCTGGGCGAACGGTCGCGCATTCGCAACCGCGAGATCGGCTTCATCTTCCAGAGTTTCAACCTGATCGGCGATCTTTCGGTCTACGAAAACGTCGAGTTGCCATTGACTTACCGCGGCATGCCTTCGTCCGAGCGCAAGCAGCGCTGCCAGGAGGCTTTGGAGCGCGTCGGCATGGCCCATCGCGCCCGCCACCTGCCCAGCCAGCTCTCCGGCGGTCAACAGCAGCGCGTTGCTGTCGCCCGCGCCCTGGTCGGCAAACCCGCGATCCTGCTTGCGGATGAGCCTACCGGTAACCTCGACAGTAAAAACGGCGATGCGGTCATGGACCTGCTCCATGAGTTGCACGAAGCCGGCGCCACCATCTGCATGGTCACCCACGATCCGCGCTTCTCGCGGTACGCCGACCGCACTGTGCATCTCTTCGACGGCCAAATCGTTGACGAGAGCCAGGCCCAGGAGCAAGCGGCTACCGTCAGCGGGCATTAACGGACCCTTTCTATTGAGTTGGCGGCCGGCGCGTTCGAAAATCTCGCCGGCGCCTAAAACGAACCAGCCTGTCGGCTGCGCGGTTTCCCCGCTGTCGCGTCGACTGGCTGGTTTCGTTTTTCCCCACTGTCCGATTCCGGACGTTTGATGGCGAAAGTGGACGCTTGCGCTTGCAGCCGTGGACGCAAGTAACGCATTTCCAATGAGTTGTGATGGCTTGCGGATTGCGGATGGGTGATTGACTCCTATGAAAAATCGCTTATTGTTCATGGTTCTCACAGTGGCTTGTGTGTGTGCCGCTGGATGGTCGCAAAGCAGTCAGGTGGCTGCGGCGCCCTCCTCCACCTTTGTGGTCAAGAATTCGGCGGTGCCGCAGAAACTGGATTTTGCCGATCGCGGAGGCTGGACCAATCTCTGGCAGCGCTACCAACCGGCCAATGTCGGATTGCCGGATTTGAACAACACGAGCGTGTGGCAGAAGGACGTGTCCCAGGGCACCGTGTACTTGAGCCTCCAGGAAGTGCTGCGGCTGGCGCTGACTGCGGACTTGGACGTGGCCGATGCCGCCTATGCGCAGCTATTGGCCAAGCCGGATTACTACCGAACCCTCGCCGGCGGCACGGCGCGCGGGGTGGCGGGCGAACAGATATCGAGCGCGTTGTTCAGCGGCGCCATTGGTGCCAACGGCGGAGGTGGTGGCAACGGCGGCGGCAGCAACGCCGGCTCAGTGGGCGGCGGCGGGTCGGGCGTCCACGGCGGCGGCGGAGGCTACGACCCCAACTTCAATTTCGTATTCACCGATGAGCATTCCCGGCAGCCGTTGGCGAATCCAGTACTGTTTGGCACGGCGGTGCAGATTCTGAATCAGGCGTTCGGCCAGGGCTCATTCGGACAGAGCTTCACCACCGGCACCGGGTATTCGATCAGCGCCTCCAGCTTCCGGTCCTATCAAAACACGAACGAGCTATTTCTCAACCCGCAGGTGACAAGCGATATCAGCATCGGTATGCAGCAGCAATTGCTGAACGGCGGCAGCCGCTCGGTCAACCGCGCGGGGTTCATCATGGGGCAGAACAGTTTGAAATACGCTGATGCTTTTTTCAAGCTGCAGATCACCACCATCGTGGCGCAGGCCGCGACACAGTATTGGACTCTGGTTGCCGCCGCCCGCGCTTTAGAGATCGAGGAACAGAGCGAACAGCAGGCCAAGCAGACGCTGGACGATACCAATACCTTAATTAACCTCGGCAAGGTGGCGGGCTCCAACCGCATCACCGCGCAACTGGCGTTCAGCGCGGCCGAACAAGCGCGTATTCAGCAACAGACGGCGTTCAACAAGGCGGCATCGAAGTTGAAATCATTTTTGACCAAGCAATGGACGCCGACGGTGATCGAGGCCCGCGTGGTGCCGAGCGATGCGCTGCCGAGCCCGACGGCGAGCAATTTGGCGCCGGTACAGCAGCTCGTGGAACGGGCGGTAAGCTTTTCACCGCAATTGGCGGAAGACCGAATCAACGTGAGCAACCTCGACTTGACGGTGAAGATCCGCAAGAATTCCCTGCTGCCAACCCTGGGCGTATTCGCCTCCTATACCTCGGCTGGGGTGTCGGGATTGGGAATCGGCTGTGACGTGGCGACGTTTCCCTGTCCTGCCGGGCATATTACCGGGCCCCTGCCGGGAGGGTTCGGCAAATCGGTGAACAAGGTCTTCTCCTATTCGGCGCCGGATTACGGCGTGGGCTTTCAGTTGAGCATTCCGGTGTGGAATCGGATCAACCGATCGGACGAAGCCACGGCCGAAATCCAGGCAGCGCAATCGCGGGTCGATTTGCAAAAGGACCAGAACACCGTGACCGAGCTGGTCAACGAAGACCGCATTGAACTCGAAGGCCAGGTGGCCCAGTTGCAATCGGCGCAGGCGAACGCCCGCGAGCAGCAGCAGTCGCTGAGCGATGCCCAGGACAAATACAAACTGGGAAAGGCTTCGCTGACCGACGTGCTGACCGCGCAAAGCGCGTTGGCGACCGCGCAGTTGGCTGTCGTGACCGCACAGCAGGCCTATGCCGTCGCGCAGGTGGCGCTGGCCAAGGACAGCGGTACCTTGCTCGACGAATACCACATCTCACTCGGCGCCCCGCTCACGCCGCAAAACGTCGGTAAACTGCACTAGGGCCAGACTGGGCGCGGGTGCCTGAGGTAAGCTTGGGGCTGTGATTAAACTGCGAAAACTCGAAAAGACCTTTCCCGCCGGGGCGGCCAAGACCTATGCTTTGCGGCAAATCAACCTCGACATTGCCGAAGGCGAGTTCGTCACCATCATGGGACCGTCGGGCTCGGGCAAGTCCACTTTGTTATCCATCATCGGCATGCTCGACAGCCTGTGGGGCGGCGAATACTTTTTCCTCGATACGCCGATCCATACCTTGCCGGTGAAGAAAAGGGTCGAGATCAACAAGGCCTATATCGGCTTCGTGTTCCAGAGCTACCACCTGCTCGATAATCTGACCGTCTACGAGAACTTGGACGTTCCGCTGTCGTACCGCGACGTGCGCGCCAAGGAGCGCGCTTCGCTCGTGGCCGACGCGCTCGACCGCTTTCAAATCGTGGGCAAGAAGGATCTATACCCCAACCAGCTCTCCGGCGGACAGCAGCAGTTGGTCGCGATTGCGCGCGCGGTTATCGCCAGCCCCAAGTTGATCCTCGCCGACGAGCCGACCGGAAACCTGCATTCGGCCCAGGGCCGCGAGATCATGGAGCTGTTCAAGAAGCTCAACAGCCAGGGCACGACCGTCATCCAGGTCACGCACTCGGAACAGAACGCAACCTACGGCGACCGGATCATCAATCTAGCGGACGGGTGGCTGGTCAGTTGAAGTAATTAGTAATTAGTGGTTAGTAATCAGCCGGAAAGCGTATGCGGGATTTTCGTCAGATTGTGGTTTGGGAGAAGGCGCACCTGCTTACCTTGATGGTGTACAAGGCGACATCTGCGTTCCCGGTGGCGGAGAAGTTTGCGCTCTCCAGCCAAATCCGCCGGGCGGCCGCGTCCATTCCCGCCAACATTGCCGAAGGCTGTGGTCACGACAGCAGCGCCGAGCTACTGCGCTACTTGCGGATATCCATGGCCTCCGGTAGCGAATTGGACTACCACCTGCTGCTCGCTCGAGATCTCGGGTTCATCTCGCCAGATGCGTACACACCATTGAGCGATGCTGTAGCTGAGATAAAACGCATGCTTCGCGCCTTCATAACCACGGTAGCGAGCAGCCGCGCCGCTGCCCGTCCGGCTAATCACTAATTACTAATTACTAATTACTACCCCCCCGCATGAAAATCCTCATCGCTGACGACCAGTCCGACATCCGGGAGGCGCTCCGCCTGCTGCTGAAGGGCCAGGGCTATCAGACCGAGCTGGTCGAAAATCCGGACCAGGCTTTGCAGGCGCTGCGGGCGCGGGAGTTTGAGCTGGTGCTGCTCGACCTTAACTACACCCGCGACACCACCAGCGGCTCCGAGGGACTCGAGCTCCTGCCCAAGATTGCGGCGCTCGATTCAACCCTGCCCGTGGTCATCATGACCGCCTGGGGGACGGTCGAGATTGCGGTCGAGGCCATGCGCCTGGGCGCGCGCGATTTTATCGAGAAGCCGTGGTCGAACGAACGCCTGCTCGCCATCGTGCGCAATCAAATCGAACTGCGCCGCGCGCTGCGGCGCGAGCAAAGACTCGAGGCCGAAACCCGCCTGCTGCGCGCCGAAGGGCGGCCCGAGATGATCGCCGCCTCGCCCGCGATGCAGCCGGTGCTGCAACTTATCACGCAAGTGGCGCCGTCCGACGCCAACATCCTGATCACCGGCGAAAACGGAACCGGCAAGGAATTGGTTGCCAAAACCTTGCACGCGCTCTCCCTGCGCGCCTCGCGCTCGCTGGTGACGGTGAATCTGGGCGGACTGCCTGAGGGTATTTTCGAGAGCGAATTATTCGGCCACGTTCGAGGCGCCTTCACCGACGCCAAGGCCGACCGGGTGGGGCGCTTTGAGCTGGCCGATGGCGGCACCCTGTTTCTCGATGAAATTGGCAATCTATCGTTGTCCCAGCAAGCCAAGATCCTG
>JANWLQ010000111.1 GCA_025450725.1 Terriglobales bacterium | reverse complement strand
CGCGTGTTATAGCCGATCACTTCGACACCGGGATTGATGGCGGCCAGGCTCTCGCGGGCGGAGTCGAGTTTGGGCCGCCCGACATCGGCTGTGCCATGGATGACCTGCCGTTGCAGGTTGGTGAAGTCCACTACGTCAAAGTCAACAATGCCGATCGTACCCACTCCGGCGGCGGCGAGATAGAGGCCGACGGGCGCGCCGAGTCCGCCCGCGCCAATGGTCAGAACGCGCGCGTTCTTGAGCTTACGCTGCCCCGCCATGCCCACCTCGGGGATGATCAGGTGCCGGCTGTAGCGCAGGATTTCGTCTTTGTCGAGTTCGGCACTGACGGCGGCCGGAGATCCTCCGGCAATGCTCGGGACAATGGAAACGATGTCGGAAGGCTGCACGGGGGTACTCCCATTTCCAGTGTAGCGAATGTCCTCGTCGTTGATGTAGATGTTGACGAAGCTGCGCAGTTGACCTTCGGGATTGAACAGATGGGGACGGAGCTTCGGGTGGGCGGCGAGTAGATGGTCAAGCACCTGGTCAACATTGCCGCCTTCTGATTCAACGGTGGAACGATGATCGGTAAAGGGACGGAGCGGCGTGGGGATATGAACGGTAACGGACATCACTTCTCCTTTTTGGGAAGTCGCGGACGGAAATTCAATTCGACGGGGAAAGAGACGGGCAGGCTAGCGGCAACAACAACAGCCAGCGGGGCGAAAGGCGGGATGGGAAACTGCAGTCACCTTGTTATCAGTATATATGCTATCCGGCAACGGCGGCGATGGATTCCTGATGGAACCGGGAACGGTCGTCCGCTAGTTCGAACGAGTTCACATCCCCGGCGCGGCCGGCATTGATCGAGACGATCAGATAGGAATAGCCCGGCCAACTGGCATGGTCGAGATCGTATTGCGAGGGTAGGGCGGGATGGTCGGGATGGGAATGGTAGAAACCGACGATGCTCAGCCCGTTTTCGCGGGCCTCGCGCTGGGCCAGCAGATGCTCCTGCGGGTCGAAGTCGAAGCGGTTCTGGGGCGAGGCCGTATTGGCGTTGCGCATGGGGCGGGCTTCTCTGATGTCGCGTTCGCCACCGGCATCGGTTTGGCCGAGGAGCAGACCGCAACATTCGTGCGGGTAGGCGGCCTCGCCGTGGCGGAGGATGCGGTTGAGTTGATCGCGGCTGATGCGTAGCGCCATTCGATTATCGAGTCTCCCAAAATTTTTCACTAAGGTATTTGTCGGCATTGTCGGGCAGGACGGTTACGATCATTGCCTCGGGGCCGAGTTCGTTTCGGAGTTGGGCCGCGGCGGCGAGAGCCGCTCCACTGCTGACGCCGATCAGCAGACCGTGGGCACGGGCAACGCGCTTGACCATGAGGTAGGCGGCCTCGGTTGAAACGGCACGCTCCTCGTCGGCGACAGTGGCGTCATAAATCGCCGGCACGAGGGCGCTGGCCATGTGCTTGGTCCCTTCGATGCCGTGTAGCGGAGTGTCGGGCTGCAAGGAAACGCAGCGGATCGAGGGGCGCAGTTCCTTGAGCCGCCGCGCCGTCCCGATAAAGGTCCCGCTGGTGCCCAGCGCGGCCATGAAGTGGGTGATGCGCCCTTCCGTCTGACGCCAAATCTCTTCCGCCGTGCCGTGGTAGTGCGCTTGCCAATTGGCCGGATTGGAGTACTGGTCGGTGTAGAAATAACGTTCCGGCGCGGCCGCGTAGAGCTCGCGGGCGCGGCCGATGGCGCCATCGGTGCCCTCGCCGGGGTCGGTGTAGGTCAGCTCCGGCCCGAAGGCGGCAAGGATGCGCTTGCGCTCGGGGCTGACGTTGGCCGGTAGCACCAACCGCACTTGATAGCCGCGCGCCGCACCGAGCATGGCGAGCGCAATACCGGTGTTTCCGCTTGTGGCTTCAAGGATTGTTTGGGCGTGGGTCAACCGCCCCGAAGTTTCGCCTTCAGCCAACATGCGCCACGCGGCGCGGTCCTTGACGCTGCCGCCGGGGTTATACCACTCGGCCTTGGCATAAATGGGTCCGCCCTCGAGCTCAATGCGCAGCAAAGGCGTGTTGCCAATGCGGTCGGTGAGGGAAGCGCCCAACATGCAAGAATTGTAGCGTGCCGCACTTTACGTTTTACGCGAGTGCCAGTGACGCGGGGTATAATTTCTGCTAATGCCAGCGAAGATCACTCCGCCTAGCTTCGATGCCGTGCAACAGAAGCTCACCGAAATGGGTTTCACCGCCACCCGGTTGAGCGACGGTCATGTGCTGGTCCGCAAGGATGGCTGCGCGGCGGTGCTCGCGCCGGAAGGGCGCGGCGTGGCCATTGCCGCGGCGCCCGGACGCATCGTCGGCGGACAGTTGGCGCGCCTGGTTGACCGCGGCTATCAGAAGTTTTTTAAATCCGCCGACAACGAAGTTCCCGCGCTTCCGGAAGACATGACCGCTCTCGCCGGCTTCGAATCACAACTGCGCTACGCCTGCGGCGCGCCCTCGCTCTACAACGAAAGTCTGGGTTCGGTCAGCGATCGTTACCTTTACGACCGGGTTTGGTATCGCGATCAGGGACGGCAACCGAAGCCCTGGGAGCAGGATGCGGCCCACGCGCTGCACCAATCCAATGCGTAAACTGGCCGTCTGCCTGTTCTTCCTCCTACCGCTGGCGTTCACCGGCGCGGCGCAACAAGGCAAGACCTTCGAGGTCGCGGCAGTCACCCCGGTGGGCAGCGATTCGCCCCAGGTCGTCGCCGGCCTGAGGGTGGATGGCGCGCAGGTGCATGCGGTTCGTCTCTCCCTCCGCGATTACATTCGCATTGCGTACAAGCTCAAGGATTACCAGGTGAGTGGCCCGGAGTGGATGAATGGCGCGCGCTACAACATTGACGCCACGCTGCCCGCCGGCGCCAAGACGTCCGAGATTCCCGCCATGCTGCAGTCGCTGCTGCGCGAGCGCTTTCAGCTGACCTCGCACAACGCCACCAAGGAACTGCCGGTTTACAAACTCGCGCTGACTTCAGGCGGCCTGAAAATCAAAGCGGACGCCGCCAACCCCAACGGCGATCTGGATCCCAACTTGGGACCGATCAATGCCAACGCCACCGGCGGCGCCAGCGGCACCACCGTCAGCTACGGCAATGGCTCGGCGTTCTCGCTCAGCGCCGATCATTTTACCGTCACCAAAATGACCATGGGCAATATCGCCGACGCGCTCGGGCGTTACGAGGATCTGCCCGTAGTGAACGCGACCGGAACCGGCGGAATCTACGATCTCTCGCTCGCGATCACACCCGAGGATTACCGCGTGATGATCATTCGCATCGCGGTGGCGCAAGGGGTGCCGCTGCCGCCGCAAGCTCTGGCCATGTTGGATGGCGCCCGCACACCCACCCTCGACGCCAGCCTGGCGGCGGTGGGACTCAAACTTTCCACCTCGCGCGCGCCGCTCGAGTTGCTGGTGGTGGACCACATCAACCGAACCCCGACCGAACAGTAAAACGGGCGGTTAGGCGCTGGCCAACTGGTCCTCGTCCATGTCGAAGTTGGAGTACACGTGGGTCACGTCATCCTGATCGTCAATGGCGTCGAGGAGCTTCATCATCTGCTCGGCTTCCTTGCCCTGCAGCTTGATGTAATTGGCCGGTATTTTGGCGACTTCGGCGTTTTCGGGCTCGAACTTTTTCGCCTTGAGCGCGGCCACCACATTGTCAAACGCCTCGGGCGGCGTCAGCACTTCCCAACTCGAGCCGTCATCGCGCAGATCGTCGGCGCCGGCCTCGAGCACGACCGCCATCAGTTCGTCCTCGCTGGCCTGCCCCTTGGAAACGGAAATCGAGCCCAGTTTCTTGAACATCCAGGCAACGCAGCCCGCCTCGCCCATGTTGCCGTGGTTCTTCGACATCATATGGCGAATTTCGCTGACCGTGCGGTTGCGGTTGTCGGTCGTGATATCCATCAGAACCGCAACCCCGCCCGGGCCGTAGCCTTCGAGCGAGAACTCCTCATAGATCGCGCCGGGCAGCTCGCCGGTGCCGCGCTGGATGGCGCGCTTGATGTTATCCGAGGGCATGTTCTCGGCCTTGGCAGCGAGCACCGCCGACCGCAGCCGGGGATTGGAATCGGGGTCGCCGCCGCCGGCGCGCGCCGCTATCGCAATTTCCTTGATCAGGCGGGTGAAGGCCTTACCGCGCTTGGCGTCGGTGGCGGCCTTCTTGTGCTTGATCGTGGCCCATTTTGAGTGTCCAGACATAGATGGAAGGCCATTATATCACCGTGAAACATGCGCCAGCAGCTCGGCCAGGCCCGGCGTGAGCGGGTATTGCGCCAGCTCCGACCAGGCTACCCAGCGCGCGGCCACGGCATCGGTTCCCGCTTGTGCCACTGCGGCTGGGTCGATAGGTCGGGCGAGAAAGGTCGTGATTGCGTAGGCCGCAACATTCGTTTTTCCTAACTCCTCGCCGGCTGCTACCGTGATCGAGGTCTCCTCAAACGTTTCGCGCGCGACCGCTGCGCGCGCATCTTCGCCGGGCAATACCCGTCCGCCGGGAAGCGACCAAAGTCCGGCGAACGGCGGTTCCCCGCGCTGCACCAGCAGGACTCCTCGGACGCCAACCACCACGCAGGAGACGGCTAGAATGGGAGCCATGTGGTCCATTATCCAGCACATGCCGTGGGAAGGCCCGGGGCTGATCCCGGAAGAAATGACGGCGCTGGGCATGACCTATCAGACCCATCGGATGGATATGGATGCGCCGCTACCGGGCATTGAAACGATCGACGGTCTGGTCGTGATGGGCGGAACAATGGGCGTTTATGAAGCCGACCAGTTTCCGTTTCTGGCAGGAGAAATTGCGCTCCTGGCGGCGGCGGTGAAGCGGGGCACGCCCACCCTGGCCATTTGCCTGGGGGCGCAATTGTTGGCGGCCGCGCTCGGTGTTCAGGTGGCGCCAGGACCGAGCTGGGAAGTTGGCGCGGGCGAGGTGACACTCACAGAACATGGCCGGCGCGACGCCGTGCTGGGCGGTGCTGGAACCAGAATGCCGGTCGTCCACTGGCACCACGACACGTTTCCGCTACCCACCGGCGCCACGCTCTTGGCCAGCACTGACGTCTATCCGCAACAAGCGTTTCGTGTCGGCCTCAGGGCGTACGGCTTGCAGTTTCATTGTGAAGTGAATGCGGCGCTGGCGCTCGACTGGGCGGGGCACGGATTGGCGCTCGATGCCTCCGCCGTTGCCATGGTGGAGGCCGCCGGCCGCAGGGTGGTGCGCAATTTCCTCGAACTGGCGTAGGCCAACGGGCATGATGAACGCGTAATGCGCGACTTCACTGCATAATGCTTATGGCCGAACGCATATGTCTTCAAGATTGTCTTCACGGTTTCTGCCCTGGCTGTTGCTGCTGTTTGCCGGCAGTGGATGCGCCGCACTGATCTACGAAATTGTCTGGTACCAAATGCTTGAGCTCGTAATTGGCTCAACCGCGGTATCGCTAGGCGTACTGCTGGCAACGTTTATGGGCGGTCTCTGCATTGGCAGCGTCGCATTACCGCGCTGGCAGCAACGGCGCAAGCTGCACGCTTTACACGCCTACGCCGGGCTCGAGCTGGCAACGGGGGTACTCGGAGTTTTGGTGCTGTGGCTGTTGCCCTTCGTTGACCGCGTGTATGTGGCCGCGGCGGCGCATGGACTGCCTTCGATGTTGTTGCGCGGTTTCATCTGCGCGCTTTGCCTGTTGCCGCCAACCATTCTAATGGGCGCGTCGCTGCCGGCCATCACCGGTTGGATCGAGAGCACGCGCCGGGGCGCGTCCTGGTGGGGATGGCTCTACGCCGCCAACATCGCCGGCGCGGTGGTGGGATGCCTCGCCGCGGGATTCTACCTGTTGCGCGTGTACGACCTGGCGGTGGCAACTTACTGCGCGGTGGCGGTGAACTTGATTGTCGCCGGCGCAAGTTGGCTCGCCGCCCGCGAAGCGCCCGACCAAGTGCAATTCGCGCCCGCCAACGCCGGCAATGCGGGCATGGAACTCGCGCCCCAAACCGGCGCGGTGTGGCCAGTCTATGGTGCGATTGGGCTCTCCGGCCTGGCGGCGCTGGGAGCGGAAGTGGTGTGGACGCGATTGATGGGCTTGCTGCTGGGCGCCACGGTATATACGTTTTCACTGATCCTTGCGGTGTTCCTGGTCGGCTTGGGCATTGGCAGCGGCTGGGGCTCGTCGCTCGGCCGGCGGACGAATCCGCGCGCCGCGTTAGCCTGGTGCCAACTGGGCCTGGCGGGCGCGATCGGCTGGGCGGCCTGGATGTTGGGCGACTCGGTGCCCTATTGGCCCATCAATCCGCTGCTCTCCACCAGCCCCTGGTTCATTTTTCAGATTGACCTGGTGCGCTGCCTCTGGGTCATACTCCCGGCGGCCATACTCTGGGGCGCCAGTTTCCCGTTGGCGCTGGCGGCGGCGGCGCGGCGCGAGACGCTGTCCGGCGAAACGGTCGGGCGCGTCTATGCGGCCAATACGGTTGGAGCCATTGCGGGCGCGTTGGCGTTTAGCTTGTGGTTGATACCATGGCTCGGGACCGAAGCCTGCGAACGCATGCTCGTGGTCGTCTCCCTGGGCGGCGCGCTGTTCGTAATACGCGCGGTGGTGAGTGGAGAGGCAACGGGCGGATGGCGATGGCGCGCCGCCGCGGGCGCGGCTGTCTGCTTTGTGGCGGGGGTGTTCATCGCCGCCAATGTGCCCGGCGTTCCCGGCGACTTGATCGCCTACGGACGGCGGATAGCAATTTCCGCCGGGCAGTCCAAACTGCTATACACGGGCGAGGGACGCAACTCGTCGATTGCCGTTTCGGAGTGGTCCGACGGAGCCCTGCAATTTCACGTCAGCGGTAAGGTCGAGGCCTCGACGGAACCGTTTGACATGCGGCTGCAACGCATGTTGGGCCATTTGCCGGCGTTGCTGCATCCCAATCTGCGTTCGGTGCTGGTGGTTGGCTTTGGCGCCGGTGTGACCGCCGGCTCGTTCACCCTTTATCCCAGCGTCCAGCATATCCAGATCTGCGAGATGGAGCCGCTGATTCCGCCCACTTCGACCGAGTACTTCCGGGCGCAGAATTATGACGTCAAGGACGACCCGCGCACCCGCATTACTTACGACGACGCCCGCCATTTTGTGCTGACCACGCCGGATCACTTTGACTTGATCACCAGCGACCCGATTCATCCCTGGGTCAAGGGCAGCGCCACGCTGTACTCGAAGGAGTACTTCCAAATGGTGCGCGACCATTTAAATCCCGGCGGCGTAGTCACCCAGTGGGTACCGCTTTATGAAAGCAGCGAGGCGGTGGTCAAAAGTGAAGTGGCGACCTTCTTCGAAGTGTTCCCCGGCGGTTCCGTGTGGGCGAATGAGATTGACGGCGGCGGCTACGACGTGTTTCTACTCGGTTCGAACGGCCCAATCACGATTGACACCGCCGCACTGCAAGCCAAGCTCGAATCGCCGGCTTACGCGCGGGTTGCCGAATCGCTGCGCGAGGTCGGGATGGGTTCCGTACAGGCGATTCTGCAAACCTACGCCGGCGACGACAGCGGCCTGCGGCCCTGGCTCGCGAACGCGCAAATCAACCTCGATGGAAATTTGCGGCTACAGTATCTCGCCGGGCTGGCGCTGAACCTATCGCAGGAGGGCAATATCTACCAGGACATGCTCCGCTACCGCACCAGGCCGGAGTGGATTCATTAAGGTGAAACCATGAACAAACCCGGGCAAGGGCGATTTCTTTTGCTGGCGCTTTTTGCCGGCAGCGGCTGCGCGGCGCTGATCTACGAACTGGTCTGGTACCAGGAGTTGCAATTGGCCATCGGTTCGCAATCGGTGTGCCTGGGCTTCCTGCTGGCAACATTCATGGGCGGGCTCTGCCTGGGAAGCCTGGCGCTGCCACGCTACGCCGCCGCCTCCGATCACCATCCGCTGCGCGTGTACGCCGCGCTCGAAGCCGCGACCGGGGTGCTGGGGCTTTTGGTGCTGTTTGGAATGCCCTGGGCGGAGCGGGCGTTTTTCGCCGCATCTTCGAGCGGTTTGTCGGGCATGCTGTTGCGCGGCCTGTTGTGCGCGGTGTGTCTGCTGCCGCCCACCATTTTGATGGGCGCATCGCTGCCGGCGCTGGTGCGCTGGGTCGAGTCGTCGCCTGAGGGCGTGGCTTGGTGGGGACTGCTGTACGGCGGCAACATTGCCGGCGCCGTCGTCGGTTGCCTGGCGGCTGGATTTTACTTTCTCCGCGTGTACGACATGGCGGTGACCACCTGGGTGGCCGTCATAATCAACTTCGTTGTCGCGGCGGCGAGTTGGATGATGGCGGCGCATTCGTCCGGCACAGTTCCTCGGCCGCCGAATACCGCGCGCCAACCAGCGCCGCGACAACTACTCAGCATCTACATATCCATTGCGCTTTCGGGGGCCACGGCCCTCGGCGCGGAGGTGGTTTGGACGCGCCAGTTCGGCATGCTGCTGGGCGCAACCGTGTACGCGTTCTCGCTGATTCTCGCCACGTTCCTGGTCGGCCTCGGCCTGGGCAGCGCCTGGGGCGCGGCGCTGGGCAAACGTGTGAATGCCCGGCTGGCGCTGGGATGGAGCCAATTCCTTCTCGTCGCCGGGATCGCCTGGACGGCCTGGATGATCGCCGATTCCCTGCCCTACTGGCCCATCAACCCCCTGCTCACCACCAGCCCCTGGTTCACGTTCCAGATGGACTGGGTACGCTGCCTCTGGGCGATTCTACCGGTCGCGGTGATTTGGGGCGCGAGTTTTCCGCTGGCCCTGGCTGCCGCCGCCGAGAACGCCGCGCCCAGCGAGGCGCACGAACCGTTGGACCCGGGCGCGGTGGTCGGCCAGGTGTATGCGGCGAACACGCTGGGCGGTATCTTCGGCGCTCTAGCCATCAGTTTGTGGCTGATTCCGGCGATCGGCACACTCGACTGCCAACGCCTCCTCATTGCTTTGTCCGCGCTCAGCGGCATGGTGATCCTCGGTCCGGCGATCTTCCAACAAAAGCGCTGGCCTTTGGCGGCTGGTCTGGCCGCAAGCCTGGCGCTGGCGGCGCTACTCGGTTTCAAGATGGACCCCATTCCCGGCGAACTGATCGCCTATGGGCGGCGCATGGCCATTTCCGCCGGCAGCTCCCACCTGGTGACCTCGGTTGAGGGCCGCAACTCGTCCATCGCGATTACGCAGTGGAACGACGGCGCCACCGAGGTGGACGTCAACGGGCACGTCGAGGCTACCACCGAACCCTACGACATGAAACTGCAGCGCATGGTCGGCCACCTGCCGGCGCTGCTGCACCCCAACCCGCGCTCCGTGCTGGGCATTGGCTTCGGCGCCGGCGTGAGCGCCGGAACTTTTACCCGCTATCCCGGCATTCAAAAGATCACCATCTGCGAAATCGAGCCGATGATTCCGCCCACCTCGACGCGCTATTTCGCCGATGCCGACTACGATGTAAAGGACAACCCGCGCACCCACATCGTTTTCGACGATGCGCGCCACTTCATGCTGACCACGCGCGAGCACTTTGACGTGATCGCGAGCGATCCGCTCGATGTGTTCGTCAAGGGCACGGCGGCGATTTATTCGCGCGAATACTTCCAATCGGTGCGCGAGCATTTGAACCCGGGCGGCATGTTCACCCTCTACGTACCGCTCTATGAGAGCGATGCGTTAACGGTTCGCAGCGAGCTCGCGACGTTTTTTGACGTCTTTCCTTACGCATCGGTCTGGGGCAATACCGTCAACGGGCAAGGCTATGACTTGGTGGTGATGGGGCAAACCACGCCCCTGCGCATTAATCTCGACCAAGTGCAGCAGCGGCTCGACCGGCCCGACTATGCCCCGGTGGCGCGCTCGCTGGGCGAGATCGGCGTCGGTTCGGCGATCGAGCTGTTCTCGACCTTTGCCGGCACGGCGCAATCGCTGGCGCCGTGGACTCAGGGCGCGCCGCTCAACCGCGACGCCGATTTGCGTCTGCAGTATCTGGGCGGCTGGGGCATCAACTCGACTCTCGAGGACGTGATTTGGCGCCAGATGCTTGCCTATCGCCGCCCGCCGGTCGAGATCTTCAGCGGCCCCCAGGACCAGGTGCAGTCACTGTTCGCGGCGATCGCTAAGTAATTACAGCACCCGGATCACATCGCTGCGGGTGATGATGAAGGTCTTGTCGGTCTTGAAGTCGCGCACCAGCACGGCCGGGTTCTCGGGCGTGATCATGGTGGCCAGCAAATCAACCGGGGTGGAAATATCCACGAAGGGGAAGGCCGGCTGCATGATACTCTCCAGCGGCTCCGATTTGACCTCCGGCCGCTCGATCAGCATGTTGTAGAGCTGGGTTTCGTTCAGTGAGCCCACCACGCGATGATCGCGCGTAATCGAGATCTGCGAAAAGTCGTGCTGGCTCATGACCCGCAACGCGTGCTCGACGGGCTCGTTGGCCTCGACCGAGAAAAGCTCGCCCGACAGTCCAGCCGCCACCAGATCGCGGGCGGCCATGCCGCTTTTTTCCAGAAAGCCGCGCTCGCGCATCCAATCGTCGTTGTACATCTTGCCCAGGTAGCGCGAACCGTGGTCGTGAAAAATGACCACCACGCAGTCGTCCGCCGTGAACACGTGCCGGAGCTGCAGCAGGCCGGCCATGGCGGCGCCGGCGGAGTTGCCGGCGAAGATCCCCTCCTCGCGCGCGATGCGCCGCGTCATGATGGCGGCGTCTTTGTCGGTGACCTTCTCGAAACGGTCAATGACATTGAAATCAACGTTCTGCGGGAGGAAATCCTCGCCGATGCCTTCGGTGATGTAGGGATAGATCTCGTGCTTGTCGAAGACGCCCGTCTCCTTGTACTTCTTGAACACCGATCCGTAGGTGTCAATGCCAATGACCTGCAGCGAAGGGTTGCGCTCTTTTAAATAGCGTCCCGCGCCGCTTGCCGTCCCGCCGGTTCCGACGCCGACCACGAGGTGGGTGATACGGCCCTGGGTCTGCTCCCAAATCTCGGGGCCGGTTTGCTCGTAATGCGCGGTCGAATTCGACGGGTTGTCGTACTGGTTTGCCTTCCACGAGTTGGGAATCTCTTTCTCCAACCGCGACGACACTGAATAGTACGAACGCGGGTCTTCGGGATCCACGTTGGTGGGGCAGACGATCACCTCGGCCCCGAAGGCCTTAAGCGCATCGTTTTTTTCCTTCGATTGCTTGTCGGTGGTGGTAAAAATGCAGCGATAACCCTTAATCACCGCCGCAATCGCCAGACCCATGCCGGTGTTGCCGCTCGTGCCTTCAATAATGGTGCCGCCCGGCTTGAGCTTTCCGGCGCGCTCGGCGTCTTCAATCATCTTGATCGCCATGCGGTCCTTGATCGAGTTGCCGGGATTAAAATTCTCGAGCTTGGCGAGCACCTCGGCCGGAAGGCCGCGCGTCAGGCTGTGGATACGGACCATCGGCGTGTGGCCGATGGCCTCGAGAATGTTCGCGCAAATAGGCGGCACAGGCGATGGCATGTATAGATTATCGCCCGCTATTGAGGGCTCGCGTGATAGTTGCCATTTCACCCCGATTCGACTCGCGCATCAACCCGCGCAGGCGGTATGCGCCCGGCGGTAGCGTCAGGCTTAGGTTCCCGCCTCATGGGAAATGTACCCGCGGCTGCCGCTGAAACCCGCTTGGCGAACGAAAGGCAGCCGTGCCCATCCACGTGGATGCTGATGGCGAGGCGGCGGGGGTTCCGTTGCGGCGGTTGTGTCTTTGACCGTCGCGGCGGCGGAGACGGTTAAGGCCATCTGGACAACATTGGTTTCGGCACGCAAGCGTGAAAGTCGGCGTTTCGTCCCGGACTCAGCATAGCTGTGGATTCGTGCGATACTCCGCAGGAGTGCGCATACCCCCATTAAGGAGCTTTGAATTGCCGAATCGAACAATGTTTACCGTTGCCTGCCTGGCGCTGGGCGTCATGGCGGCGGCGCAGGCGCCGGTTGTCACGGCTGCTGACTATGCCCGCGCCGAGCAGACGCTCGCGAACCATACTGCGCCTCTGGTGACCGGTACGAGCTTGCGTCCAGGTTGGCTGCCGGATGGACGAATGTGGTTCAAGACCAGCACGCCGGCGGGCGGCGATTTTGTGCTCGTGGACCCGGCCACGGCGAGCCGCGTCCCCGCCTTTGACCAGGTGAAGCTGGCGGACGCGCTCAACCGCGCGGCGGGCACCGATTACAAGGCGGCGGATCTGCCACTCAGCAATTTGGCGTTTTCCGATGACGGGCATTCCGTCTCCTTCACTGCCAATCGCAAGCGGTGGCAATGCGACCGCGCCGGCGAGGCCTGCGCACCCGATAGCCGCCCCGCGCCGCCCGATCTAAGCGGCGGACGCGGTGGACGTGGCGGCGGGGGCGGCCGCGGCGCGGCCGCCCGCGGACCACCGCTCGCGATGGCGCCCGATGGCAAGCACGCGGTTTTCATCCGCGATTGGAACTTGTGGCTGCGCGACATTGCGACCAAGCAGGACACCCAACTTACCCATGACGGCGTTACCAATTTCGGCTACGCCACCGACAACGCCGGCTGGACATCGAGCGATCGCGCCATCGTGTTGTGGTCGCCCGACTCCAAAAAGATCGCCACCTACCAGCAGGATCAACGCGGCGTCGGCGAGCTGTATCTCGTCCCGGTCGTGGTCGGCCATCCCAAGCTCACGACCCAAATCTACCCTTTGCCCGGCGACAAGACCATAACCACGATTCAGCGCGTGATCATTGACCTGGGTCAGGACGGCAGCGGTAGCGACGCCAAGGTAATTCGTTTGCAAATGCCCGCCGATCAGCACCGCTCGACCACCAGCGACAATCTCGCCTGGGGGCCCGATCAGGACGTGCAGTGGAGCGCCAATGCCAAGCAATTGGGTTTCATCTCCACCTCACGCGATCATAAGGTGGAGAATTTCCGCGTCGCCGACGCGTCCACGGGCGCTGTGCGCGAGGTCTACACCGAGACCGTGGCCACGCAGTACGAAGGCGGCCAAGGCGGCGATAATTTCCGCTACCTACCCGCAAGCAACGAGTTCATCTGGTATTCGCAGCGCGACGACCTGGGCCAGCTTTACCTTTATGACCTGAGCACCGGCAAGCTCAAAAACGCCATCACCTCGCCGCGCGACGGCAACGTGGACAGCGTGGTGCGGGTGGACCCCAAGGCGCGTGAAGTCTACTTTTTGGCGACCGCCGTTCCCGGCTCGAATCCCTATTACCTGCACCTGTACCGCGCCTCGTTCGACGGCCAGCGCCAGGAACTGCTGACGCCAGAGGATGCCAATCACACCATCAGTTTTTCGCCTACCGGCGGTTCGTTTGTGGATACGTTTTCGACCCCGGTGGCCCCGCCGCAAATGGTGATGCGCGCGAGCGACGGAAAGATGCTGCTGAGCCTGCAAAAGGCCGACATCTCGAAACTCGTGGCCACCGGCTGGAAGCCGCCGACCCAAATCGTGGTGAAGGCGCGCGACGG
>JANWLQ010000110.1 GCA_025450725.1 Terriglobales bacterium | reverse complement strand
GCGCGTAGGCGGTGAGCGAGGGCGTGGCGAATTCACGCTGTTCGTAGTGCGGGAACGCGGCGGCGGCGATCATGGCGGCGTTGTCGGTGCAGAGCGCCATGGCGGGGGCGAAGACGCCGATGCCGCTTCGGGCGGCGTCAGCGGTGAGGCGCGCGCGCAGGGCGCGGTTGGCGGCGACGCCGCCGGTGAGAAAGATGCTTTGCGCCGGGCTGCCCGACTCGGCACTGAGGTCCACCGCGGCCAGCGTGCGCTGGACGAGGTCGGTGACGACGGCGGACTGAAACGACGCCACGAGATCGAGCGTCGGCTGATCACAACTTGCGCGCACAGTGTCGAGCGACGGCGGCTGCGCGGCGGCGGCGAGCGCCTCGCGTCGGGCGGCGATCGCGCCTTCCATTTTTTGGGTTTGCACGTAGCGGAGCACCGCCGTCTTGATGCCGCTGAAGGAAAAGTCAAGCGGGTTGCCCTTGAGCCGGATCGGTCCGAAGGCGACAGCATTGGCGTCGCCGAAAGGCGCGAGGCGATCAATGACCGGTCCGCCGGGATAGCCGAGACCGAGGAGCTTCGCCACTTTGTCGTAGGCCTCGCCGGCCGCGTCGTCACGCGTTTGCCCGAGCGTGGTGTAGGAATAGGTGACGTCGCGCTCGATGCGGTAGAGCTGGGTGTGGCCGCCGGAGACGACCAGGGCAATTGCCGGCAGCGGGGGATCGGGGCGGTCGTTGCGGCGTTCCTCGAGCAGCACCGCGTGCAGATGGCCTTCCAGATGGTTCACGCCGATCAGCGGCTTACCCGCGGCGCCGGCTAACGCCTTGGCATAGGTGAGGCCGACCAGGAGCGCGCCGACCAAACCAGGTCCGTGAGTGACCGCGATCGCGTCGAGATCGCGCCAGGTGAGCGATGCCGCATCCATAGCTTGGCGTACGACGGGCACGATGCCGCGCAGGTGCTCGCGGCTGGCCAACTCGGGGACCACGCCGCCGTAGAGGCGATGCACCGGAATCTGCGACAGGACGATATTCGAGAGAATGCGGCTGCCGTCTTCGACCACGGCGGCGGCGGTTTCATCACAGGAAGTTTCGATGCCGAGAATGCGCGCCATTGCCAGCATTCATTGTACGGCGGCTATAATGTGCGCTGAGTGCACTGGATTCTTTTCATCGTGGTAGCGCTGTGCCTGCTGGTGCTGCTGTCGCTGGTGGGCTATGCCACCTGGCGGCTCAGGCGCCACCTGCTAAGCGCGCGGCAGCCCCCGCGCACGCCGGGCAGCGGCGATTAGTCGGGCAAAGGATGGCTGCGGAAAAACGCGAATGCGGCGTTGTTGATGTAGTCGGAGAGGGCGTAGTAGTTGTGATCGTGCTCTTTGATTTCGTGGTACTCGAGCGGGAAACCGCCGTGAACGAGTAGGTCGCGGGTGCGGCGTGCCTGGGCCAGGGTTGAGAACTGGTCGTGGTCGCCCATAAAGACCACAATCGGCGTCTTGCGCTGGGCCTGATTCAGAATAGAGTCGTAATCGGGCGAGATGATCATGCCGGTGACCGCGACGGCGGCAAAATAGTCGGAGTCGAACATGGCGGCGTCGTAGGCGAGATAGCCGCCCATGGAGTTGCCGAAAACAAAGACGCGCCGTGGATCAATGGCGGTGTGGAGCTTGGCGTCCTCTACGACGCAACGAAACACGCGCGGCGCCACAGCTTCGAATTTGTCATTGCGGGGTAGCCGGGGCGCAATGAGCACGATGCCCTCGCGGGCGCCGAATTTCTCCCATGCCGCGACCATGTTGTCGGGAATGTCGCCGGCGCCGTGGAGCAGCAGCACCGCCGGCTCGGGCGACGCGGGCCGGGGCGAGTACAATTTATAAGTCCATGACAGACCGCCGCAGGACGCCGCGAGCGACAGGACGCCGGGTGGGTTCGATGAAGATTGCGCGGCGATCCAGTTCGAGGTGGCGCACGCGAGCATCAGAGCTATTGACCGCGTCCAGGATTTACCGCCCATGAATGAATCCCCCTTGTGCCTGACTGTGCAGTTGCTGATCCGAACCGGCGAGGAGGAGCGCGCCGAGCGGTGCCTGGCCGCGCTGGCGCCTACGTCGCGCGCTGAACCTGGATGTTTGATCTACAACGTGCATCGTTGCTCCGACAACCCGCGTACGATTTTTATTTACGAACTATACCGCGATCGCGCGGCGCTCGCCGAGCACCAGAAATCGGCGCATTTTGTCCGCTACGCAGAGGGTGAACTGTACGGATTGGTCGAGGAACGCGCGGCCCGGTTTTATGCGCCGGTGGCGGTGGCGCAAAGCGGGCGCTAGAGCGGAATCATGGCTTTCGACCTGCAACCCACTCATTTGCGCGGCAAATTGGTCGCTCTGCGTCCGCTGCGGCCGGACGACTTCGACGCCGTGTTCGCGGCGGCGAGCGATCCGCTGATTTGGGAGCAGCATCCCTCGAGCGACCGGTATACGCTTCCGGTCTTCCGCAAATACTTCGATGGCGCGATCGCCTCCGGCGGCGCATTTCTGGTGACCGACCGCGAGACCGGCGAGGTCATCGGCTGCTCGCGTTACCACGATTTGAGGGAGGCGGAAAGCCAGGTCGAGATCGGTTTCACGTTTCTCATCCGGTCGCGCTGGGGCGGCGCTTACAACGGCGAATTGAAGCGTCTCATGCTTGACCATGCCTTCCGTTTCGTAAAAACGGTGGTCTTCACCGCCGGGCCAACGAATTTCCGCTCGCGGCGCGCGCTGGAAAAGATAGGAGCGGTGCTGCAAGGCCCAGGCATCAACTCGGCGGGCGACCCCTGCGTGGTGTTTCATCTCCACCGCGCCTAAGCCGGGCTTTACGCGCCGATGGCGGTTGCGCTTAGGGAGCGGTAGAGGGCGATGGTTTGGTCGGCGATGGCGCTCCAACTGAAGAGGGCTTCGACGCGTTTGCGTCCGGCCTGGCCCATGCGGCGCTGCATTCCTTCATCGGCCAGCACCTCGGCTACGCGGCGGGCGAGATCGCGGGCGAATTGATCGGGTTTCAGCGGCTGGTTGGTCGCTTCATCCTGCTCCAGAGGGACAAGGTACCCCGTTTCGCCGTCCACCACTACCTCCTTGATGCCGCCGGTTGCGCTGGCCACGACCGCCGTCTGGCAGGCCATGGCTTCGAGATTGATGATGCCGAAGGGTTCGTAAATAGACGGGCAGCAGAATACGCCGGCGTGACTGTAGAGCTGGATTACCTCGGGCTTCGAAACCATCTTCTCGATCCAGATCACGCGAGGATGGGTGCGCTTCAAGTTCGTCACCTTGTTGCGCATCTCCTCGGCGATCTCGGGGGTGTCGGGGGCGCCGGCACAGAGCACGACCTGGGTGTCGGCGGGAAGATGGTGAATGGCGTCCACCAAATGCGTGACGCCCTTCTGGCGCGTTATGCGCCCGACGAAGAGGACGAACGGGCGCGATGGATCAACGCCGAAGGCCTCGAGATGGTTCGTCGCCGTATCGCGCCGGTACTCCTGGAGGTCAATGCCGTTGTAGATGACGTGAATGCGGGCGGGGTCAATTTCAGGGTAGGCGCGCTGGATATCGGCCTTGGTGCCGTTGGAGACGGCGACTATGGCGTCGGCGTTCTCGATCGCGGTCTTCTCCATCCAGGAGCTCATCAGGTAGCCGCTGCCGAGCTGCTCGGCCTTCCAGGCGCGGAGCGGCTCGAGGCTGTGGGTGGTCAGCACGAAGGGCACTCCGTACAGCTTCTTGGCCCAGAAGCCGGCCATGGAGGCGTACCAGGTGTGGGTATGGACGACCGTCGCCCCGGCGAGGTTCTTGATCGAATCGAGATTGACGCTCAACGCTTCGAGCGCGCCCTTGAATTTCTCCTCGGTCCCTTGGGTTATTTTGGACCAGGGCTCATGGCCTTCGACCTTTAAATTGCCCTGGGTCGAGTTTTGATCGCCGAAGCAGTGGACTTCGACTTCAACTTTGCGCGCCAGCTCGCGGCAAAGGTATTCAACGTGGACGCCTGCTCCACCGTAAACGTGTGGTGGATACTCACGGGTGAAAATCGCAACGCGCATATTCAAACCTAGCACGCGGCGCGGCAAGAAAACTCACCCCCGAAGGGTGCTCCTTAATTTTCGACGCGAATAAAGGTTTCGGTGTCGGCCAAGCGGCGAGGGATCCAGCGGGCGGCGCGGGTGAGGACGTCGTCCATGGCCATGTTAGCGTCGCCGGTGAGGACTTCGCCGTCGAGTACCTGGCGGTTGGGACCGAAGTAGGCGTGCACGATCGTGACCGACTGCACGGCGGCATTGTCGCGCGGGTGCATGGTCAGGAAAAACGGCGGAGTGAGAATTCCGGGACTGGGTCGCGCGGCCGCGAGCTCGGCCAATTCGGTCGCGTTGGGGGCACCAAGCCGGTTCACGTGAATTTGCAGCACAGCGCGGTCGCCTTCGAAGGCAGAAATGGCCGAGGCCACGGTGTGCCCCGCGAATTCCAACGGCTGGCCATAATCATAGACAAAGTAAAGTCCGGGGGCGGGAGACATGGTGCGTAAGAGCCCGGTCGAGGTGATGCAGTATTCGGCTTCGCGCCATCCGCGTCCGTCGGCGGGAGCGGGCACAGCGGCGTCGGTAACCAGCACGCAGGTGAGGGGAGTTCCGCCGAGGGAGGCGCGAGCGACGCGAATTTCGCGCGCGACCGGAATGGAGCCGACGGGCCAGAGGAGCGCGTAGCGGGCCATCGCCACGCGCAGGGGAACGGGGCTGGCGATGACATTCAGAGTTTTTGCACTGGTGACGCCGGCGAAGTCGGAGGTCCAGGTGTATCGGCGGCCGGACCAGATATCGAGCATCGTCCCCGAGCCTTCGACATGGGTGCCGCCACTCGATTGCAGCGAAACCTGCATGACGGTATCGGGACGGCCCTGCTGCCCGAACATGTAATTCTGGCCGGCCAGGGTGAGGAGATCCAGTCCGGCGGCGCGGTCGGTGGGCGTGGTAAGAATCTGCGCGCCGGCGCCGACCAGCTCATAGGAATTCGATGGGACCGGAGGCAACGCGGGCGCGATTTGCGCGCTGCCTGTGAGCGCCAGTGCCAACAGAATTATGGCAGGTAAAAGACGATGAGTCATTGCCATGAGGTAAATCCTAACGTAAAAAAAGCCTCCGCGGCAACTGCGCCGCGGAGGCCTGGGTTGGCGGCGCAAATCGATTAATTACCGCGGTTGGCTGTGGATATTCCAACTTACGGTGACGCCGCCGCCGGAGGAGGCGGGATTGCCGACGAAAGTACCGAATTGGCTGAAGACGGAAATCCGCCATTGGTGAGTGTCGGCGCAAGGACAAGGCCTTCGTTTGACCAAATTACTGATTGATCGACGCTGGCGCCGATGCCCGCGCTGAAGCTGGTGTCTGGCGAGACCGCAGGCGCGACTTTGCCTGGTTGGGGAGCGGCGGTTGGCTAACATGGACCACCAGCAGTATCGCCAGGAGGTATTGGGTCTCCGCAATATGTAGATTTTCGGCTCACGCACACTGAAGCCAGCGGCGCCGGCGATCCGCGTGCCATGCAAACTGCCAGCCTGGTCGCGAACGCCATGGATTAGACCAGATCCAGATCGAAGCCGCGCTCGCCCCGGGCGGCGACTTCACGCATGATTGACCGCGATCTCGGCGCGATTCTCGTGGTCGGACATAATCCCGGTCTCAGCCAATTCCTCAGCCGCCTGCTTGGCGATGTGCAAATCGAGCGGCGCGAGGCCGGCCTGGAGCGCGTTTCGAGCGCGACCGCGGCGGCGCGTTGCTCGAATGGCTTCTCACCCCGAAGCTAGCCCGCGCACTTTCGGGTCTTTAGAAAGCGAGGCTACCCACCCTCTTTTCAACCCGGGTCGACTCCGTTGCGCGCGGCCGGCCAGAACGCCTGCGACCCCACAAACGGGTGGGTTGTGACGCTCGTTACGTCGCTAGGTGAAACATTTGTGAGTCGAATGCGCGATTCTGCTTGACTTAACCGCGACGAAGCAAATATCGTCCAGTCGTTGGGGCTTGAATCATGCAGAAGGCGCGCATAGCTCTGATGATCGCTTTGGTAAGCGCATGTTTCGTAAGCGCAAGGCTGGCGGGGCTGACTTCGGCCACCCATACACCCAACTCACGCTCTCACGATTATGCGAGAGGCATAGCGGTCGATTACAGCTATCGCTTCGGATCCAATAAGCTTTCTGGCCCAGCAGCGCGCAAATTGAGGGCGGCGCATTTGTGCCGGCTTCAGTATTCCCACCTGCGACCTATTGCGCCCGCTGCCACGCCGGCGCGTACCACCAATGGGAGCAATCGCTCCACCGCAATTCGTTCCGCGAGCCATTCTACAAGAAAAACGTCGACCTGCTGAACGACAGCAAGGGCATTGAATTTTCCCGGCACTGCGAAGGCTGCCACAACCCAATTGCGCTGTTCTCGGGCGCGCTCACCCCGAAATCGCAGCTCATCCGCACGTTTGACGACGACGGCATTACCTGTTCGGTGTGCCACTCCATCGAGAAACTGCAACCGATGCGCGGCAACGGCGCCTATGTACTGGCAGCCCCGTCGGTGATGGTTGATGCCGCCGGGCGACGGATTCCCGGGGTCGTCCCCGACGCTGAAATTCTCGCCCACCCTGACCGCCACGCCCGCGCCGTGATGCAGCCCTTCTACCGCTCCTCGGAGTTCTGCGGCGCTTGCCACAACTCCAATTTACCGGTAAGCCTTACCGGCCTCAACTGGCTGCGCGGCTTCAGCACTTACGACGAATGGCGGGCGTCGTCGTATAGCCACGAATCGCCTCTGCCGTATTACGAAAAACCAGCGGCTAACTGCCAAACCTGCCACATGCAGCCGGAAGCCGCCAATCCCGGTGATGCCGCCAGCCGCGGCGGCGCGATCTCTTCACATCGCTGGTTGGGCGGCAATACAGCGGTGCCGTTTTATTACCAGATGCAGGAGCAGCTCGATCGCACCCAGGCGTTTCTGCAACGCCAGCGCCTGGCGGTTGATATTTTCGCCCTGCAGCCGGCGACGGCCGGAGCGGATACCGGCCTGATCGCAGCACCCGGCGAACCCACCGGCGCGATCAAACCCGGCGAGGCGTACAAGGCGCTCGTCCTGGTGCAGAACTCGGGAATCGGCCACTCGCTGGTTCCCGAGCAGCGCGACATCTATGAGGCGTGGCTCGAATTCGCTGTGACCTCGGGCGGCGGCACGATCTGGCGCAGTGGCGGCCTATTGCCCGACGGGCGCGCTCGATCCTTCCGCGCATAGCTTCGCCAGCACGCTCGTCGCCGAGGATGGCCGCCCGCTGCTTGAGCACCAGATTTGGCTTCGCCGCGCCGTTGCATTCGACGCCACGATCCTGCCGGGGCACTCCGCGCTAGTGCGCTACGAGTTTCGAATTCCAAGTTCGATTGCGGGGCCGATTCAGATCACCGCCACGGTTCGCTATCGCCACTTCAACCAGCATTTCCTCGAATATGTTCTGGGCAAGTCGCATGCGCCATACCCGGTTGTTGATATGGCCTCGGCGACCCGTTCGTTTTCGTTCGCCGCCTCTCAAGAGGCGCCGGCCGCAACCAAGACCCAAGCTGACTGGCAACGCTGGAACAATTTCGGAATTGCGCTTCTCGACCAGGGCGAAAACCTTGCCGCGCGGTCGGCATTCCAGCACGTCGCCGCGATGCGCCCTGATTACGCTGACGCGCAGACCAACCTCGCCATTGCGGATCTGGCCCTGAGCAACTTCGCATCCGGCAAGCGTGAAACCGACGCGGCCATCGCTTTGGCCACGCGCGCCGTGATCGCCGCCGGCGTGCCCAATCAGGCATTCGAGCGCGCTCAATACTATCGCGGTCTCATTGAGCAAGTGCTTGATTCTCCGCCGGCCGCCGGGGCTAAGCCCATCATGGCGTCGGTTGCCGACTTGAGCGCCGTCGTGCGCAGCTGCCCGCGCTTGCCTAACGCGCGGCGCGAGCTGGGGATATCCAGCTTTCTCGCCGGGAAGTCGGCCGCGAGCCGTTCCAGCTTTGAAGCGCTTCTGGCCCAGGATCCCAATGACCTGCTCGGAAATTATTATCTAGCCGTGCTCTATCGTCGCCTTGGGCTGATGAGGTTGGCGTCCGACTACGCCTATGCCTACGAGAGCGAGAAGCCGGCTTTGGGGACTGGCGCCATTGCTCTCGTATACCTGCGCGACCATCCCGAGTTTCGTCCGGAATCTGTTGCCGGCCATGTCCATATTCAGCCAGGAATCATTCCAAAGCCGCCGCCCAGCTCGTCTGGGTCCGAGAGCAATCGCCCGAACGCCAAGCAGAAGTGAGGTTTAAATGCGAGTTCTCACTGTAGCCGTGATCCTTCCCGCAGCCGCCCTGATCGCGCTGATCCCGAAGATTGAGGCGCCGCGGCTGGCGGGCGACAAACCGGTGGTCACCGTGCCATCTCAAGAGATGTCCCATGCCGTCGTGCGCAAACGCAAAGGAACCGCGAAGCATCCGGCGGTGCCGCAAATGATTGCCGGCGGGCTTTGGCGAACTGATGGCAATTATAAATCGGTGCTGATGCTCAAGAATGCGCTTGAAACCTCGCCGGTCACGGTGACGCCGGTACTTTTCATGGCGGACGGCGGCGAGTATGATCTCTCCCCGATGGTGATTGATCCGGCCGGCGTGGCCATGGTCGACATCAACGCCGCAGTCGCGTCGGCGCCAGCGAGTTTAAGTGGCCGCGTCTCGACCTACGGCAGCGCCGCCGTCAAATCCGTGTGGCCATGGTCGCCGGTGTTCGCGGCGGTCCGCAATGCGGATGATATTCGTGGCATGCTCTATCAATCGCACCTTGACGCCAACGCAAACCAGGTGAACCGGCCGCTGGCGCTAAAAGCGGACCAATTAATCGAGAGCACCTGGTGGAAACAGGACGCGAACGTCAAAGGTTTCTTTGCCCTCACCAACGTCGCCGCCGGCGAGATTACCGCGACGGTTTCTGTAGGCGATAATCTTGGGCATTTGGCCGCGCCGCGGCAGTACGTGGTCGAGCCCCATGCCACCGTCTGGGTGGATTTCGCGCCGTTCTGGTCGCAGCTCGCAGGCAACGCGAATGCCGGGTCGCTTGATATTGCCTATAACGGCGCCATGGATTCGATCGTCGTCGCCGGCGGTCTCGAGGACGCCGAGCGCGGCTATTCGCATATGCTCCACTTCGACGTTCCGCAGGTGCTCCTGCTGCGTGAGAAACTGGCAGCATTGCCAGCGCATCTGGCCGCGAGCCTGCCGCGCCCGGATCTGATGTTTTCGGCCAATACGACGTACGACAGCACCGGGATCATGGTTGGAGCGCAGGCCGCCGACATGAAGTTCCCCGCCAGCACCCGGTTCATTCCTTACGTGGTGCTGCGGAACACGACGGCAAAGCCGCTGGCGGTGCGACTTGCTGCCAATGCCCAGCTCGCGCCCGGCGCCGAGGATGTCGGCCTCGGGTCACTGTTGCTGGCCCCGCAAGAGACGCGCCAGCTCGACATGGCCGAAGTGCTCGCGGCTTCAACGCTGAACGGCTTCAACGGCTACGTCAACCTGCGCACCAGTTTCGCCGGCAGCCCGGCCGACCTGCTGGAGGAGAGCGGCAGCGTGGATCGCACGCTGAATTACGTCTTTGAGGTCCCGCCCCGGCTGGAGCAAGCCACCGGCCCGGCGTCGCTCAATTATTGGAGCACGACCGGCGACACCGACACCATGTTCACGCTGTACAATTATGGCGAGGCGCCGCAGGACGTGATTTTGACCTTCGAACATCAGGAAGGGAAGTACGAAATGCCGGTGCATCTCGGCCCGCAAGGCTCGAATTCCTTCAGCGTCGCGCAATTGATTGTCAGCGGCGCGCCCGACCGCAACGGAAACACTATCCCGGCGACAATCGTACAGGGCAGCCTGCGGATCGCCGGCATGAGCGGCAGCCACAAGGAGCGGCTCACGGTTGCCATCGCCGGCGGCATCTTCAACTCGCGCACCGGAACCTGCTCCTATCCCTGCTTCGATTGCATTGGCG
>JANWLQ010000109.1 GCA_025450725.1 Terriglobales bacterium | reverse complement strand
CGCCTCATCCTGCATCTGCCCACCTCACTCGCCGCCGCGCACTGAATCATCGGTGTCGAGCCCGAGCGCGCGCGCGGCTTTCTCCATGACCCGGTCCAATGTGAACACACGAGCTGACACGCGATGGGCGATCGCCAGATACAGCCCGTCGCCGGCCCGCAGCCCGCTGCGAAACTGTTCGACCAGCATTTGGGCAGCCTCAAAATCACTTTGTATCGGTGTGAGCTGCACAAAACTGGCGTCAGCGAGATGTCGAAGCGCCTGCACCGCCTCCCGGCCATCACGGTCGGTCACGTCGCCGGCCCGCACGCGGCCAGCGATCGCGCTGGCGAATTCAAGCGTCGTCCAGGCGCTGATCGCGCCCTCGCCGGCCACCAACCGTAGCACTCGCGCCCGCACTCGCGCCGTTGCGGCCTCGGCAACGTACAGCGCCAAAAGCGCGCCGGTGTCTAGATACACCATCAATAGCGGGCGTTGTCGCGCATTTCGCGTAGCCACTTGGCCGACGGCTCGCTTACCCGCTTTTGCCGACCGCGAATCCGATCCGCTTCGCTAAGGTCGATGGGCTGCAGTTTACGCTCCACGGCGGCCACTCGTGCGATCGGCCGTCCTCGCCGGGTGATGACAACCTCGGCGCCGTTTTCGACTTCTTGCAAGAGCGCGCTCAGTCGCGCCTTGGCTTCTGCCACGCTAACTTCCGTGATGGTCATCTTACCGCGGGCGATGCTGGTTGTCATCCGCGGCGCTGTTTCTTCAACTCCGCCTGTTGCCGCCGCCAAGCGGCGATGGCGGCGTGATTGCCGCCGCGCAAGACCTCGGGCACGGTGTGCCCGTGAAACTCGATGGGGCGAGTGTAGTGGGGGCAGTCGAGGTCTTCGGGCGAAGCTTCAGAGAACGACTCGTTGATGGCCGACTGCGGATCGCCCAGCACGCCCGGAATCAGCCGGCCGACGGCGTCGAGCACCAGCGCGGCCGGCAGCTCACCGCCGGAGAGCACGAAATCGCCGATCGAAAGCTCGTCGTCCACAAAGTTCTCGGCGACGCGCTCATCAACCCCTTCATAGCGTCCACAAATCAGTACCAGCCGCTTGAGCCGCGCCAGACGGCGGGCGCGGGCTTGATCAAAGCGCTCGCCCTGCGCCGAGAGCAAATACACGCGGGTCGGGTCGCCTTCGGCGGCCGGCCCCGGCTCGCGTCCCAGTAGGGCGGCAAGGCAGCGGTAGATCGGCTCCGGCTTCATGACCATGCCTTCGCCGCCGCCGAAAGGGCGGTCGTCGGTGATGTGGTGCGGCGCCGGCGCGTAGTCGCGCAAGTTGTGCACCACGACCTGCAGCAGCCCGGCGGTCGCGGCGCGTCCGACCACGCCCTGCGCCAGAAACGAGGCAAAGTAGTCCGGAAAAATGGTGATCAGGTCGAAGCGCATCATCGCAATTACGCGCGCTTGGAGGTGGCCTGGTTTACCTCGACCAGGCCCGAGGGCAGCTTCATGACGATGCGGCGCTCCTCGAGCGCCACGCGTTCCAGGAAGGCGGCGGCAAAGGGGATCAGAATCTCGCGACCCTCGGCGTCGTTGACGACCAGCATGGCGGCGGCGCCGGGCGTGGTCTCGACCGCGCTGACAGTGCCGACCATAACGCCCCGATTCTCGACCTGGCAACCGACCAGGTCGGAAAGGAAATAGCTTCCCTCGGGCGCCGTTGCGCGTTCGGCGCGCGGCACCTGCACTTCGGAGTTGACCCAAAGCCGCGCGGCGTTCCTGTCATTGATGCCTTCGAAGCCGAGAACGACCCTCAACCCGCGCGGTTGCCCTCGCAACTGCACATGGAAGCGGCGCGCCAGCCGGAACTTTTGCCGGTGTCCATCGGGGTGCAACAGCCAGGCTTCTTCAAGATGGACGAAGCGATCGCGAATATCGGTGTGCAGCGTCGCCGCGAACTCGCCTTTCACCCCGTGCGTGCGGGTCAGACGAGCGAGCGTCACCCATTCGGTCGACGCCCCATCCGGCTTGCCGTTATCAGACTGGCTGGCCATCGTCTTCGGGATCGAGAATGTTCAGGCTCGGCCGGTACGGCCCGCGGTCGGCGGCCTCGAGCACCGCGCGCAGCGAACGCGCCGTGCGCCCGCCGCGGCCCACCACGCGCGGGAAATCCTCGGGCGCGACACGCAGCTCCCAGGCGGCCGCTTCGTCGCGGCCGCCGGGAGCGGCACAGCGCACGCGCACCTGGTCGGGATACTGCACCAGGCCGCGCACCAGTTGTGAGAGCAATTGATCTATGGCCATGGTTGTTCCCCCGCCCTACGCCGCCGGCGTCGCGGCGGCGCGTTCGCGGGTACGGCGCAGCAGGTTGTCAATGGTGGAGGAGACCTGAGCGCCCCGCGCCACCCAGTATTGAATGCGCTCGGTGTTGAGATCAATCAACGCCGGGTTGGGCACCGGATTGTAGGTGCCGAGCAGCTCCAGCGAGCGGCCGTTGCGGGCGGCGCTCTTCTCCAGCAGCACGACGCGGTAAAAGGGCTTTTTCTTGGTTCCTTGACGAGACAATCGGATAGCAAGCACGGTTTTAATTCCTCTCTTTTCTATACAAAAACGAAATGATGTCTAGCCCCGGCCCATCAACTTCTTGGTCAGAAATGACGAGCCGGCGACCGACTTGAACATCTTTCTCATCTGCACATACTGTTTGAGCACCTGGTTGACGTCCTGCACGCTGACGCCGCTGCCGCGCGCAATGCGCTTGCGCCGGCTGCCGTTGATGAGCTGGTGATGGGCGCGCTCCTCGGCCGTCATTGAATTAATGATGGCTTCGACTTTGGCGATCTGGCCCTCGTCCACCTGGTTCGAGGCGCGGTGCAGATCCTGAAACGGCCCCACGCGAGGCAGCATCTTGACCAAATTTTCGAGCGGCCCCAGCTTGCGAACCTGGCGAAGCTGGTCGCGGAAATCCCCCAGCGTGAAGCTGTCGGTGCGCAGACGCTTTTCCAAATCGAGCGCCTGCTTGCGGTCCACCGTCTGCTCGGCGCGCTCGATCAGGCTGAGGATATCGCCCATGCCCAAAATGCGCCCGGCGATGCGGTCGGGGTGGAAGACCTCGAATCCATCCATGCGCTCGCTGGTGCCCATGAACTTGATCGCCTGACCAGTCACCCGCCGGATGGAGAGCGCCGCGCCGCCCCGGCTGTCACCATCCATTTTGGTGAGCACGACGCCGGTGAGCGCCAATTGTTGGTGGAAGGCGGCGGCGGAGCGCACCGCGTCCTGCCCGGTCATGGCATCGGCGACGAAGAGTATTTCCTGGGGCGAGAGCAGCGCCTTGAGCTGGCGCATTTCCTCCATCAGCGCATCGTCCACGTGCAGGCGGCCGGCGGTGTCGACGATCAGCACGTCGCAGCCCGTGCGCACGGCATCGCGTCGCGCTCCCCGCGCCAGGTCCAGCACGGCGCGGGTGGCTTGCGCTGGCGACGGCGAGGCGGGCAAGTCAGCCATTACGCTGTCGCCCGCGAAAATCGGGTTGGGCAGTTGCTGCGCCAGCAGCGCCAACTGCTGCCGCGCCGCGGGGCGGTAAATGTCCACCGACACCAGCAGCGGGCGATGCCCTTGCTGCCGCAGCCAGAGCGCCAACTTGCCGCTCGAGGTGGTCTTGCCCGAGCCTTGCAGCCCGGCCATCAGGATGGTGGCGGGCGGCTGGGATGTCTTAAGGTTGAGGCGGGCCTCGCCGCCGAGCACCTGCAACAGCTCGTCGCGCAGGATTTTGACCACTTGCTCGCCGGGGGCGAGCGCATCCATCACGTCCTGCCCCAGGGAGCGGGTGCGGATGGAGGCGACCAGCTCGTCGGCAACCTGCTGGTTGACGTCGGCCTCCAAGAGCGCCAGCCGGATCTCCTCCAGCGGCTCGGCGATGTTGGCCTCGGTGAGGCGCCCTTCGCCGCGCAGGGTCTTGAAAACCCGCTGCAATTTGTCGCTTAAGCTCTCGAACATGGGGACCTTATATTGTACCCTGTGAAACCGCCCCCTCGGCCAGCGACCTCACCAACGCGCGCCGCCCTACCCCGGGATCTCGGCGACTACGGCTCCAGCAGCGCGAAGCCCGTTGTGATGTCACACCAGCGTCTACAACCGGCTTTCTGGACCGGCGCTCCCTGTATTGCCCGTATGATGGGCCGTGGGAGGGCGCGAGTATGCCCGAAGACATGAAATGGACGCGGCGTGATGTGTTAAAAACCGGAGCGGGCGCGGCTGCCCTGGCCATGGCTCCCGCCGCCGCCGCGGCGGCGCAGGGCGCTGTTGCCACGACCGAGGCGACCCCGCCGCCTGCGGCCAGCAACCGCCGTCGTACGTCGCTTGACCATGGCTGGCGCTTTAAATTGGGTGATGCCGATAACGCCGCCGCCGACTTCAAGTTTGCCAGCGATCTCGAGACATTCGCCAAGGCGCTGTACGCGGCCCCGGCAGCCGGACTGAACTTCGACGACCACGCCTGGCAGTCGGTGGATCTGCCGCACGACTGGGCGGTTGACCTGCCCTTCGTCGCCAACGGCGACCACAGCTTCGCCGCTCATGGCAGCAAGCCGCTGGGACGCGCCTATCCAGCGTCAAGCATCGGCTGGTACCGGCGTCCGCTGCTGGTCGAACCGGCGGCGCCGCAGGGGGGCAGGCGGCTGCGGCTCGAATTCGACGGCGTTTTCCGCCGCGCCATCGTGTTCTTCAATAACGAGTATTTAGGCGAGAACTTCAGCGGCTACGCGCCATTCCACTTCGATATTAGCGACCTCGTGCGCTATGACCGCCCCAACGTGATCGCCGTGCGCGTGGACGCCACCGAGGGCGAAGGCTGGTTCTACGAAGGCGCGGGCATCTATCGCCATGTCTGGCTCACCGACACATTCGCGGTTCATCTCGATCCGGCAGCGACCGCCATCCGCAGCACGATTGCGGCATCGGGCGCGGCCACTGTTACCGTGGCCGCCGACGTTCACAATGAATCTGATCAGCCGGCGCGCTGCCGCGTGCTCACGGCCCTGATTGATGCCGACGGCCATACCGCGGCCGAAGTGCGTAGCGCGCCAATTGAGATTCCGCCGTTCAGCGTCGCGGGCGTCAGCGCCGAAGCGCCGCTGCCATCGCCGCGGCTCTGGTCGCTCGAATCGCCGCATCTGTATCGCGCCGAGAGCAGGCTGCTGCTACAGAACACCGTCGTTGACCGCCTGAGTGTGAATTTCGGAGTGCGATCCATCCGCTTCGACGCCGACAAGGGCTTTTTCCTGAACGGCAAGGCGGTCAAGATCAAGGGCACCTGCAATCACCAGGACCATGCCGGCGTCGGCGCGGCGCTGCCCGACCGGCTGC
The DNA here is from genome assembly GCA_025450725.1 of Terriglobales bacterium. Taxonomy (GTDB): domain Bacteria; phylum Acidobacteriota; class Terriglobia; order Terriglobales; family SCQP01; genus SCQP01. The sequence goes on along the minus strand of JANWLQ010000109.1, from coordinate 8,366 downwards.
AAAGCTATCGGGTCGAGCGCCTGTTGGCAATGGGCTCGAACGCCTATCGCACGTCGCACAATCCGCCGACGCCCGAACTGCTCGACGCCTGCGACCGTCTGGGCATGCTGGTCATGGATGAAACCCGGATGATGTCGTCGAGCGTCGAGGGCCTGAGCCAGCTCGAGCGGCTGGTGCGGCGCGACCGCAATCATCCTTGCGTCATTTTATGGTCGCTGGGCAACGAAGAGCCGCAGCAGGGAACCGATGTCGGCGCGCGCGTCGTCGCCACCATGAAGCGCGCAGTGCGCGAGCTTGACCCCACCCGCCCGGTCACCGTCGCCATGAACGGCGGCTGGGGACGCGGAGTCTCGGCGATTGTGGACGTGCAAGGTTTCAATTACGGCAACGGCGGCGGCAGCGCCCAGACCGGCCCGCACATTGACGCGTTTCATGCCCGGTTTCCCCGGCAGCCCTCGTTCGGGAGCGAAACCGCGAGCGCGGTCTCGACCCGCGGCGTTTACGCCAACGACAAGGCGCGCGGCTATGTCAGCGCCTACGACGTGAATTTCCCCAGTTACGCGCTCAACGCCGAAGGCTGGTGGAAAATATTCGCCGCGCGCGAGTTCCTGGCCGGCGGATTTGCCTGGACCGGCTTTGACTACCGCGGCGAGCCCAGCCCCTACGATTGGCCTTGCATCAGCAGCCATTTCGGCATCATGGACACCTGCGGTTTCGCCAAAGACAGCTATTACTATTACCAGGCCTGGTGGGGCAATCGCCCCGTGCTGCACTTGTTTCCGCATTGGAATTGGAAGGGGCGCGAGGGCGAGCCGGTTGAAGTTTGGTGTCATACCAATCTGCCCGAGGTCGAGCTATTTCTGAACGGAAAGAGCCTGGGCCGGAAAGCGGTCGAGCCCGCCGGACACGCCCAGTGGCAAGTGCCGTATGCCTCGGGGTGGATAGAAGCCCGCGGTGTTGATGCAACCGGACAACAAATGACCAGCCGGCGCGAAACCACCGGAGCCGCGGCGGCGCTGGCGCTGGCACCTGATCGCGCCCGGATTGCCGCCGATGGCAGCGATCTTTCCGTCGTCACGGCCGAGGTGCGCGACGCGCAAGGCCGCCTCGTTCCCGACGCCGCCGACAAAATCCAATTTGCACTCGCAGGCCCGGGCCGCATCTTGGGCGTTGGTAACGGCGACCCCAGCTGCCACGAGCCCGATCACGCCACTGAACGCAGCGCCTTCAACGGTCTGGCAATGGTGCTGGTACAGAGCCGCGCCCAAGCGGGCGAAATCAGGTTGACCGCCACCGCCCCGGGTCTCGCGTCCGCGACGGTTGCCATTCAGACTGCCTAAGCTCGTAAGACCTTGGTGTGCCCGGGGCCGGACTCGAACCGGCACGGACCTTGCGGCCCTCGGGATTTTAAGTCCCGTGCGTCTACCAATTTCGCCACCCGGGCGGCGGATGACTCTAAACCTTTACTCTACATTGCCTTGAACTGGCGTTCCGCGGCAGCTCCGGGAGCGCCAAGACGGTTGGACATCGAGACGCAGCCGCGAATCTTGACACAGATGGCCACACATATTAATGTGTGAGTGTGGCTACCAACCTTCAACTCGACGACGCCTTGATCGCCGAAGCCGTGCGGGCGGGCGGCCACCGCACCAAAAAAGAAGCCGTGATGACGGCGCTGCGCGAATATGTGCAGCGCACGCAACAACTCCGATTAATCGGAGAGTTCGGCAACGTCGCTATTGACCCAGACTATGACTACAAAGCGGCGCGTAAGCTCCGCTGCAGTCAGTGATACTGGTTGACACCTGCATTTTCTCGTTGGCGCTACGCCGCCGACGCGCCTCGCTGTCGCGTGCGGAACTGCGACTCGTCGGTGAGCTGACGTCGTTCATTCGTGCCTCCCGCGCCAGTCTCTTGGGAATCGTGCGGCAGGAATTGCTATCGGGGATTCGCGATGCGGCACAATTCGAACGGCTCCGCGCGGGGCTACGAGCCTTTCCTGATCCGGCCCTCGAGATCGAAGATTTCGAAATGGCCGCGCAAGTTACCAATCGCTGCCATAAAGCCGGGGTTGCCGGCTCCGTCACCGACTTTTTGATTTGCGGGGTAAGCCTGCGCCGCGATTGGCCGATTTTCACGGCCGACAAGGATTTTCATTCCTACGCTCGACATCTCCCCTTGCGGCTGGTCCAACCCGCTTAAGTGAACAGGGGTGGGGATGGGCTGCAACGGCGGTTGCAACCCAGTCAGTGCCTCCGGTCCTCGCACTTAGGCATCTGTCATGGCACGCGTCACGTTCCTGTGCTACGATTGCGACGCTGCCTTCCCCGGGGGCGGTGGAACTGAGACTAGTGAAAAGTGCCACCCCGCCGGATGCAGAAACGAACTCCGAGGTGTGGGCGCCGGTTCGGCGTCCTTGCCGCTTTGGCCTGTCTGCCGCTTCTGGGCTTAAACGCCGCGGCGACCACGCCGCGGCCGCGGCGGCCGTCAATCGATAATCTCTGCGTAACTACTTCTCTGAGCGGCAGCCCCTATGCCGCGACCGAGGGAACTCCTTTTACCGTGACCGTCGTGGCCTCGACCGCGACTTGCCGCGCTCCGGTCGCCGACACCGCCTTCTCCGGCACGGTGACGCTGGCAACGACCGATGCCGGCGCGACGATCGGACCACTGAGTTCCTTCACCTTGGGCGTCGCGACGGCGAATGTGACGTTGATCGCGCCTTCGAACCAGACCATCACCGCGAGCGATAGCGGCGGAGACACCAGTGGCGCCGCCAGCTTCCAGGTAGCGGCGCTGTCGGCGGCGGTGGGTACCACCGCGCCGGGCGCGCAATTTACGGTCACGTTTACGCTTGCCGGCGCGGTGAAGCTCAACAGCGGGCCGGCGACGGCAGTTAAAGTGCTCACCCAAGGCGTCGCGGGGAGGGATTTTACTCAGGACGTTGGGCATCCGGGCAGTTGCGTGGCAGGCAATTCTTATGGCGCAGGCCAGACGTGCACAGTGACGGTCGATTTTAATGCCCTGTTTCCGGGGTTGCGCTCCGGCGCGGTTCAGCTTTACGACAACGGTGGCACGCTGATCACCACGGCCTATGTTGCCGGTGTCGGCACAGGTGGCCAGGCGGGGTTCGGCTACACGCCCATTAACGGCGCTTACCCCAACGGCTTCGGCGCGGGGCAGCCGCTTTCACCAAACGGTCTGGTCACCGATGGAACCAACCTCTACTTTGAGGCCACCGGTTCCGCCGGGGTGAATGTCAACGGAAACATCGAGTCTCACCTCCAATTGTGCGGCGTGCCGATGGCGAACCTGGCGACAGCATCGCCTGTATGCATGCCTGCGGCCAACGCGCCGCTGATTATGCCAGGGGTGCCTTCCCTGGCAATTGATGGCGCCGGCAACATTTACATGTTGGCGTCTTACAACCAAGGCTCAAACGGGGGCCCCGGTAACCAGCAAATTTTTAAGTTTTCCAATGCCGCGGGCAATATCAGCTCGCTCAATCTCGGAGCGGTGTCGTACATGGCTCTGGGGACCGCCAGTCTCAGCGAAACCAGCGGCCTGCTGCCCGGCCAGCCCGAACTGGGTCTGCTGGCGGTGGATGGCGGCGGCAACGTTTTTGCCCTCGAGGACCTGTATTACAGCTCTCCGGGGCCGAGGATTGATGAGTTTTCTCCGGATGGCGTCGAGACGGTGGGAGTGGTTAGCGGGATCTCGGCGTTTGGTATCAATGGCGACCCGACGTCTGGATTTATCAGTTACCTCATCGCCGGCGGCTTGGTCTGCGATGGCGCGGGCAATCTCTATTTTTCCGTCTACCAACTCTTCAACGGCTTCAGCGGGGGAAATTATTTCGTCGAGAAGATGGCGGCGGGCACGCATGCGCTCTCCACCATCATTGGCGAAAACGGCACCGATGTCGGCGTTCTCAACGCCATGGACGCGGCCGGCAACTTTTACACCGTCCAGCAACTGCCATCGAGCGGAAGCTCGTCAACCGTCAACGTGTTTCCGAACGTCAATGGGCAGATCGCAGGTTCGCCGGCGCGCTCGTTGAGCCCCAACGTCACCTCCTTCTTTGCCAACGCCTTGGCGGTGGATGCGGCCGGCGATGTGTTCACCACCGACCCTGATGCCGCCGGGTTCCACGGCTACAGCGTTAAGTCCGCGCAGGTGTCTTTCGGCAACCAGGCGGTGGGCGAACCGAAAACGTTGGGCACGCCGCTGTTCAACATCGGCAATGCGGCGTTGCATTTCTCGAACTATGCGCTGGCGAACACGACCAATTTCGCGCCCGACGCGACCGACACCTGCCAGTCTCAAACCGTGGCGCCGGGCGCGGGCTGCACAGTGGCCATCCGCTTCACGCCCAGCGTCGCAGGCACCCTGAGTACGGCGCTGACGCCGCAATTTCAGTCCACGGGTGCAATCGCCTTTCCTGCCACACTCGTTGGCGTCGGCGTGGCAGCGACCAAGATTACCGCGATTTCGGTGAATGGGACGGCCGGCGCCGCCGGCACGCAGCCGGCCGGCGGGACGTATACCCTGGTGGTCGAGAGCGACGATGCGGGCGGCAACCCAGTGCCTGGAGTTCCAATAACACTGGTGGCAAGCACCGGAGCCGGCGGCGAGTCGGCTACCTGTTCGGTATGTTCATTGACCACCGGTGACGATGGACGCGCAACCGCGGTGTTCACCAGCAATCGCATCGCGGCGGGAAACACCTTTACGGTGGTGAGCCAGACCGGCGACGCAACGGTCACCTCAAACGCTACGTTTACGCTGACCAATATTCCCACTCAAATTGTCGGCGTGTCAGTCAACGGCGGCCCCGGCCTCACCGCTGCGCAGGCCGTGGGCGGAACCTACACGCTGATAGCGGAGGCGATCGATGCCAACCATAATCCGGTGAGCGGATTTCCAATCACATTCGCATCGGGCACAGGCGCTGGCGGCGAGACCGCCGCGTGCTCATTGTGCACAGTCACAACGGATGGCAATGGCTTGGCAACGGCGACGTTCACGGCGAATCTGACCGCCAAAGGCAATAGTTTCGCCGTAACCACGAGCAGCCCGGGTCGCACGGTCACGGCCAGCGCCATCTTCACGCTGACGAATCTTCCCGGCGCGCCGGTGGCATTGGGGTTCACCGCCGCTCCGGCAAGTGTTGTGATGGTTCATGCGAACCTGGGAACGGTAAGGGTCGCGGTGCTCGACACATTCGGTAACACGGTCAGCAGCGGTTCGGGCACGATCAGCGCGGCTTTCGCATCGGGGACCGGCGGCATAGCGACATTGGGCGGAACGCTCAGCCAGGCCACGGTCAATGGCGTCGCCACGTTTAGCGACCTCAACGTGAACCACGTGGGCAGGAGCTATGTCCTGCAATTCAGCGATGGCAGCCTGGCGCCGCTGAGCGCGCCGCTAACTGTGGTTGGTGGCCCTGCCGCATCGCTGGCGCTGACGGCGAACCCCGCCTCGACCGCCGGCAGTTCAATCACTCTCACTCTGACTGCGTACGACGCACTGGGCAACCCAGCCACCGCCTACGCTGGCACCGTCAGCTTCAGCAGTTCGGATGCCGGAGCCACCCTGCCGGCCACCTACACGTTCCAGCCCGCCGATTTCGGCGCGCACACCTTTACCGGCGCCACTACCCTGGTGATGACAGGACCGCGAACCGTCACCGCGACCGATTCGGTCGGCGGGTTCAGCAGTAATGCCAACTTCACCGTCGCGCCGGTTCCCGCAACTTCGGGCGCGGCGATGGTGACCTTCCCGGTCACGCTGACGTTTGCGGCGCCTACAATGGTGGGTTCGGTTGCGGTGCTCGGTGGCGCGGCCGGCGCCGATTTTACCGTCGACGCCTCGCCGGGAACGTGCGCTCCGGCAACCTACGGCACCGGTACCAATACCTGCACGGTACAAGTCGATTTCAACGCCAAGGCCCCCGGGCTTCGAACCGGAGCCGTGGTGCTCTACGGCGCCGGGGCGGCCGCCGCGCCCTTGGCAACGGTTCCGCTCGCCGCACAAGTATCCGGTGCGCTCCTCGGATTTTCAGGAGCGAGCCCGGCCGCGGTCGTCAACGCGGGCGTCCCGGTCGTCGGCGTCGCGGTGGACACCGCCGGCGACGTTTTCTATGCCACGCGCGAAACGTCGAGCAGCACCATTCACGAGATACCCGCCGGCAGTACCGCCACCGCGCTGGCCACGTTCCCCGGCACGACGGCGCAGGGCATGACGGTGGACGGCGCCGGCAATATTTACCTCGCCGATCCCGGCGGCAACTTAGTTGACCGGCTGAAGCGCCAGAGCGATGGCAGCTATGCAACCGCTGCAGCCGTGACCGTGAGCGGCGGATTGAGCAGCCCCCACGGGGTCTTTGCCGATGGCGGCGGCAACTTATTAATCGCCGATACAGGCAATCACCGGCTGATTAAAGTTGCCCCCGGCATTCCAACACCGACGGTGGTCGTCAGCAGCGCGTCGGATGCGACGCAGGTGATCAATCCCGTTGCCGTGACCGAAGACGCCGCGGGCAATATTGACGTGGCCGACGCCAACGGAACCGTGTACCAGGTAGCGGCGTCCGCCACCCTGCCGGCGGCGGCGGTGAGCGTTTTGGCTTCGTCCGCCAATGTCGCCGGTCTCAACCCGGGTAGCGTTGCTACCGATCCCGCGGGCGAGGTCTATTTCGGGGATCTTGCCGGCAATGCCATGTACGTGGCGCCCGCCGCTGGCGCTGGCGCCTCGGCACTGTCCCCGCTGTGGAGCGGGCCGGTGGCGCAAGTGGCGCTCGACGCGGCTGGCAATATTTACGCTGCCAGCGGCAGCCGTGCGGCGCTCCTCGAACTGGATCGCGCCGATGTACCGGCGCTCTCGTTCGCCCATGCCGCGGGCGCCTCGTCCACCCGTTCGTTTACAGCTACCAACCTGGGCAGCGCAACCGCATCGGGGCTGGCGGCGTCCCTCGCCACCGGCTCCAGCAATGGATTCTCTGTCGTGGTACCCGCCGGCGATTGCGGCGGCGCGGCCGCCCCCGGGGCCGCGTGCTCATTCACAGTGGCCGCGCAGACCACAACCGCGGGCGCGTTCAGCGGCGCTGTCACAGTCGCCAGCGGCGGCTACGATGCGCCGCAATCCGGCAACTTGAGCGAGTCCGTTGCACCGGCCGCGGCCAACGGCATCGTGTTTTCCGGACCCGGCAACGGCGCCGCCGGAGTGGCGCTCTCCAGCTTTACCGTCTCGCTCGTGGACGCCTTCGGCAACATTGAAATCTCCGACAGCACGGATTTGGTGACGCTGGGGGTCGCCAGCGCTCCAATAACGCCTTCTAACTTCTTCACCGGCAGCGTTACCACCGCCACCATGGTGAACGGGGTGGCGACATTTTCCCAGGTCTTGTTGGCGGTCGCGGGACAGTGGACACTGAATGCATCCAGCACGGCTGGTTTCAGCGCCAATAGTGGAAGCTTCCGAATTTCGGCCGGCCTTCCCGTTCGGGTCGTGCCCGGCTTCGCCGTCACGCCGCAGATCACCACGACGAGCCAACGCTTCCCGCAAGGTATCAGTGCGTTTGTCACCGATGCGTATGGCAATCAAATCGGTGGCATATTGCTGCGCGTGACCGTTACCCCAGCCGTTTCGGGTGCAAGCGCCAGCGTCAGCCCTGGAGCTTGCATCACGCCGTCTACTTCCGGCTTTTCGCTCTGCGCATTGGGTTCTGCTGTCGCCAATGGAATCGCCGGCAGTTATACGGCAACGGTGGCGGCGCCCAATCGCGGCGGAATCGCTCCCTTGATCGTTGCCCTCACCAACGCCGCCCCGGCGGTCACGGCGGCAAGTGTTGCCACCGGCGCATCGGGCGTAACCGCGGTGACCATGAAATTTCCGAGCGCACAGACACCGGCCTCGGTCGCGGTGACGACGGAGGGCGCCTCACGAGGCGATTTCACCGAGTCTGGCGGCGATAGCGCAAGCGCGGGCACGTGCGCCTACGATCTGGCCAACAGCGTTGCCGCGGCCAGTTGCGTGGTCAACGTCAACTTCACCCCCGCCGCGCCCGGGCTGCGCCGCGGCGCGGTGCGTGTGCTGGCCGGCGGCGTGGCCTATACGACCTTTGTGTCGGGCGTGGGCACCGGGTCGCTGCTGGCCTTCAGCGGCGGAGCCACGAGCGTGCTTGCGCCGGCAACCCCGGCAGGCGCGGCGGTGGATGGCGCCGGCAACGTTTTCACAACCGGCAATCACCTCGTCTTTGAAAAGAGCGTGAGCGTCGGCGCCGCCTTCGGCGCGGACACCTTGGGCGGCATCGCCATGGATGGCGGCGGCGATCTGCTCGTCGCCGCTACGAGCGCCGGCAAGCT
>JANWLQ010000108.1 GCA_025450725.1 Terriglobales bacterium | reverse complement strand
AGGCGATGCCGAGAGAACCACCGGAGACGGAGATCAAAACGGCTTCGGCCAGGAACTGGCGCATAATGTCGGCGCGGCGGGCGCCGGTGGCGCGGCGCACGCCGATTTCGCGGGTGCGCTCGAGTACGGTGGCGAGCACGATGTTCATGATGCCGATGCCGCCGACCAGCAGCGATATCGCGGCGATGGCAACCATCACCAGGGTAAAGATCCGCTGCGTCTGTTGCTGCTGCGCCAGAAGTCCGGCGGGGACGGTGACGTTGAAATCGTGGGCGTTGTGATGGGTCGAATTCAGTATCGCGGTGACGATTTTTGAAGCGGCGATGCTGTCGGTGCCCGGTTTCAGGCTCATGTCAACGCCATCGAGATCGTCCTTCAGGTTGAAGCTGGCGTCGAAGAAGCGGAACTGAAAGGTGTTGAAGGGCACGTAGACGACGTTGTTCCAATCGCGCCCGCCGCTGCCCCCGGAGGAGGATTGCTCGCCGAGCACGCCTACCACCTTGAGCCACGTATCGTTGACCTTTATGTATCGGCCCACCGCCGAGTCGTAGCCGAAGATATTGACCTTTGCGGTTTGGCCGAGCACACACACGGGCGCGCCGGCGGCGTTGTCGAGATCGTCGAAAAACGCGCCCTCGAGCGGAAGGAAGTGGTGAATTTCAGCGTAGGCTGCGCGCACGCCGTAGAGCTCGGGTATGTCGTGGGCGGGCTTGGGCAGCACGCGGGCCGGATGGAGCTCGCGGCGGGCGGAAATTTGGTCGAGCCCGTCAACATTGACGGTGAGGATGCGCACGTCACGCATGGTCAGCCCGGGCGAGGTGAGGCGGCGCTGCTGGAAGAGCTGCTGGCTGCCGGGCGGAATGCTATCCACCATCAAATTGCGAACGCCAAGCTGTTCGATGGTGCGCAACGACTCCTGCTTGGCACCCGCGCCGATGGCGAGCATGGCGATTACCGCGCCCACGCCAAACACCATGCCCAGGGCGGTGAGCAGAGTGCGGGTCTTCTGGGCCCGCAGGTTTTGCGCCGCCAGGGCAAGGTCGGTTCCGAGCCGCGTGAACGGGACCTTCATCGTATGATCACCATTTGTCCGCCGCCGCCCGGCGCGCCCGCCGAGGGCGGCGCGGGCGCCGCTGCGGGCACCGAGGTTTGTTCGGGATTGGCGAGCGCGATCACGTCGCCGGCCCGCACGCCCTGCAACACCACCTGGCTTTCGCTGCGGCTAAGGACTTTGATCGGGCGCCGCGCGAACTGCCCGTTGGCGCGCACGTAGACATAGTTCGCGCCGTCGGGACCGAACACCGCCTGGCTTGGCACGTAGAGCGCGTCGGGCAGCGTTTGGGTCGTGATGATCACCTTGGCCGACAAGCCGGGCTTGAGCGCGGGCGAGGTGCGCAGCAGTTCGAGCACACATTTCACCTGCCGGTTCCAGGGCGGGCCGGTGGCGCCACCCATGGATTTGACCCGCGCGGAAAACGACTGTCCGGGTAGGGGGTCGAACTCGGCGGTGGCCGCCTGGCCGACCGCGATATGGCCGCGATCGAACTCACTAACAGTTACGTTGAGTTCCCAACTTGTGGTGTCGGGAATCTCGGCAATCGCGAGACCAGGGTCGGTGACGTCACCGATCTGGTAGACCGGCACGGCGAGGCCGTTGAAGCCGTTACGCATGTTCTCGCGAATGGACATGTAGCCGCCACGCGTCGCCTTGAGCGACATGGCGGCGATGTTGGCCTCGGCGGTCGAGGCATCGCTCTGGGCCTTGCGCTCGGCCGCCTCCTGAAGCGCGATGGAAGCTTGGTTGTTCGCCTTGCGGCTGGCGACATCCTGCTGCAACTGGCGCAGGTGTTCGCGAGCGGCGGCCAGGTTGAGATCGTTTTTCTGCGCGTCCACGGCGGCCAGAATGGGATTCTTGCGCACCTGCAGCTCGGTCCGTTGGACGTCGTACTGGGCTTTGATCAGTTGGTAGGCGTCGTCTTCGGTCTGAGCGGCGGCAGTGGCCTGGGCGCCGAGAACCTGCTGCTGCGCCTGGGCCAGCGCGGCCTGGGCCTGCTTGAGGTTGTACTCCTGCGCGGAGGTGTCGAACTGGGCGACAACTTCACCGGGTTTGACCAAACTGCCGGTCTCGAGGATGTCGCGAATGCTCAATGTATCGCCATTGACCATGGGCGCGGTCAACACTTCCGAGTTGCCGCCGCTCAGCGTGCCCTGCGCGTAGACGTTGAATCGAATCTCTCCGTGGCGTACTTCAGCGACCGGCACATTGGGCGAGGCCGGGGCGGTGAGCACACGATAGCCCCGCCATGCGCCCCAGGCTGCCGCGACCAACGCCGCAGCCACGACGATCCAGAAGGCCGAACGTTTGAGCAGCGCCATCCTCTTTTTCGCCGTAGGCGGCGGCGGCCAGGCGTGGGTTTGGGGTGCGGCGGCCATGTTTTATTGCTTGAGCGCCGCCGCCGGCTTCTGCGTCGGATCGACCAGCGCCAACTTTGTTCCGGCGGCGATGCCGCTGACCGCGGCTTCGTCCGGATTGCGGGCCTGGACCTGCACCGGCCGGGGTTCGAAGCCGTCCGGCGTTTGCTGGTAGACCACCGGCTTGCCGGCGACAGTAAAGAGAGCGCGCGCGGGCACCACAATCGCGCGCGGAATGCGGCGCACAACGATATCGCAGGCGCCGCTCATTTGCGGACGCAAGCGCGGGTCGAGCGCGTTGAGCTGGGCAAAGACGCTGAAGACTTTCGCCGGCGGGAAGTTGCCGTCGTAGTTGGGCTCGGAAAGCGCCGCAATGGCAACCAGTTTACCGGTGACGGCGGCCTCGGGGAGCGCATCCCGATGCACATCCACCGCGTCGCCAATGGTGACTTGGCCGCGGTCGATTTCAGCCAGCTTGCCCTGCGCCTCGAGACTGGTGAGGTCGGGAATCTCGGCGATGGCCGCGTTGGCCCAAACGTGATCGCCGACCTTGAACGGTTGGGCGTTCATCCAACCCTGGGATTGATTGGTCAGGTAGGTGACAACCCCGGCGAGCGGCGCGGTCACCAGCATTTGCTTCATTTCTTCCTGGTCGAGCGTGAGGTCGGCCTGGGCCTTATCGCGGTTGCGGGTGGCGCTGGCGATTTTGGCGCCATTCGAGGCGCGGTGCAGGTTGATGTTGGCTTGCTCGACCTTGAGCTTCTCCTCCGCCATGCCCAGCGCGAGCTTGGCCTCGTCGCCGTCAATGGCGCTGAGGATGGCGGCCTTCGACGCGTCAAGACGGGCGGAGGCGACGCCGTTCTGATCCGTGGCCAGGTCGAGCGCGTCCTGCTGTTCGGCGATCTGGGCGGCGGCGTTGGCCTGGTCCAGCGTGGCCTGGGCCTGGCGCAGGGCGGCGGTCTTGGCGTCAGCGTCTTTCCGCGCGCTGGAGGGATCAAAGCGAATTACCGGGTCGCCCACTTTGACCGCCGAACCGGAGGGAGCGAGCCAGGTGATTTGCAAATTCAAAACGTTGGGCGCATGGAGCTCCTCCGAGCGCGTGGCCACCAAGGTGGCGCGGGTGTTGACGGTGACCAGGAACTCGCCCGCGCGCGCCGCCGCGGTGGGCAGGTTCGACGCGGTGGGCGAGCGCAGGCGGTGGTAGCCGTAGGCAAGCGCGGCAATCGAAAGAGTGGCGGCAATGGTGGCCATGGCGCGGCGGAGGCGGCGGGTTGGTGGGTGCCGCGGCATCAGGGTGCGAGCCGGACTTGATCGCCCTGGGCGACGCCGGTGAGGATGACCACTTGCTGATCATTGAAGTTGCCGAGTTCGACGCGCTGCTCGCGCCACGTGGCGCCAACGCGTTTGCTGACGTAGGGCTCGTCCTGAATGAAATGCACCGCCGCGCGGGGAACCAGAAGCACGTCGCCGGCGCTCTCGATCTTCAAATCAATGGCGCAGGAGAGGTCGGGCAGCAGACGCGGATCGGTTTGCTCGACCAGAAAACGCGCGGAAAAGCCGCGCACCGGGTTGACGAAGTTTCCGCCCGAGGCCACCGGGCTGGCGACCTCGAAATGCACGGTGAAGCTGGTATTGGGATAGGCGTCGAGGTGCATGACGCCGCTCAGGCCAGGGGCGAGCGAGGCGCCGTCCGCCTCGTTAATCTGGCCGACGACCTCCATTTGCCGGGCGTCGAAGATGCGCAGCAGATTCTCGCCGGTGTAAAGCTGGTCGCCGGGCTGGGCCGGGGCCATGACGCCGTTGCGGTACACCGACACCAGGCTGACCATGCCGGCGAGCGGGGCGCGCAAGGTGAGTTTCTGGACCGTGGCGAGGGCGCGCTGGCGCTCGATGTCCTGTTGGTCGCGCTGCAGTTCAAGTACGCGCAGCGCGGCGGCGTCGGCCTGCGCCTTGAATTTGTTCTCGCGTTGGAGGCTGGCCACGTGAGCGCTGGCGTCGGCGACATTCACCTGGTCGGTTTCGGCGTCAATGGCGCTCTGAATGGGCGCCTTCTTAAGCTCCAGCCGAGCCTTGCCCAGATCGGCCTCGGCCTGTTGCAGGTCGCTGGCGTTCTGTTCGGCGTTGCTGCGGTTCTGCGCCTGGCGGTCTTCCACCTGGTGGGTGAAATCCTGAAACTTGGCATCGGCGTCGCGGGCGTTTTGCAGCTCCTGCGTTGCGTCGAATTGGGCCAACACATCCCCCGCTTTAACCTGGGTGCCGTTGGCAATGATGTCCACCAGGGTGAGCTGGCTGTTCTGGCGCGGCATTTCGGGAATGCGCAGCGTGAAGGCGTGCACCGCCTGGGTGGCGCCGCCAATACGAAGCTGGCGGGTCAGATGACCGCGACCGACTGTGACAACAGCGGGAGATGGCGCTTGGGCCATCGCTGCCAGGCCGACGAGCAAAACAAGCGCGACTTTCGAGACTTTCCGGGCGGGGCGCACAGTGACTAACATTGTCTCACGCCCTTAGACGGCAGTGTGTGTGAGTCGTTAGCCGTGGGGATGGACGATAACCGGCGGCTTGGGCTTTGGTGCCGCGCCCCCAAGCGCATCGCCTTCGGCCGGGGGCGTATTGGGCGGCAACGGGGTGGCGCCGGCGGGCGGGGCGGGCTGGGGAAACGCGCCCGGGGTGGGTGCGGAAAAGGCGGGCAGCGAGGGCAGCAAGGCCTGGCGAATGGCGGCGGCGGTCGCGCCGTCCACCGCTTGTTGGTCGGGCGGTGGCAGCGCGCCGGTCACCACCAGCACCTGCTCCAGGCGGCCCAGGTCAACGGCGGGCCTGAGTTCGACCACGCGAAAGATGCCGTCGGTCGAGGCGCGCATGCCGGTGACGGTGCCCACCGGGATGCCTTTGGGGAAAACCTGATCGTCGCCCGAGGTCACGACCGCCGCGCCGATAGCCACCGGCTCGTCTTTAAGTACGTCGCGGATTTCGATGCGCCCGGCCCCGAGACCGGTGGCAATGCCGTGGATGCGCTGGTCGCCGATCAAGACGCCGGCGCCCGACTGGGAGTCGGTGATCAGCATCACCTGCGACGACGAGCCCAATACCTGGGTGAGCTTGCCCACCAGTCCCGACGGATTGACGACCGGCATGTTGCGGGCGAAGCCGGCGTTGGAGCCGCCGTCGAGGTAGAGAGTTTGCGCGTCGGCGGTGATGCCGCTGCTGATCACCGGCGCGGCCACGGTCTTAATCCCGTAGGCGCGCTGGAAGCCGAGCAGAGTTTCCAGCGCGGGCAGCTCGCGCACGCCTTCCACAAGATGTTGGTTTTCAAGCCGCAAGGCTGCCACCTGGGCCTGCAATTGCTGATTTTGGCGGTTGACCTCGCGCAGGCCCACATACCCGTGAAACAGGGTGCGCGTTTCGTTGACAATGCGATCGGAAACGCGCTCGGCGGGCAGGATCGCCTCGATGCTCCACAAGCGGACCAGTCTCACGCCGCCGGCGTCGGGACGGCGGACCTGGTAGCCAAGCAGCATCAACTGTCCGAGCAGGAGTGCGGACAGGAACATTTTGTTCCGCTTGCGTTCGATCAGGTGCTCCACCGAAGTGCCTACTGGTCTATTGAAATCTTGCGCAGCAGCTTGAAGTCGCTCAGCATCTTGCCGGTGCCCAGCACCACACTGGCCAGCGGGTCGTCGGCGATCGAGACGGGCAGGCCGGTCTCCTCTCGAATGCGCTTGTCGAGATTTTTGAGCATGGCGCCGCCGCCGGTGAGCACAATGCCCTTATCGCTGATGTCGGCGCTCAACTCGGGCGGGGTGCGCTCGAGCGCAACGCGGATGGCGTTGATGATGGTGCCCACGCTTTCACTGAGGGCTTCGCGAATTTCAGCATCCTCGATCACCAGCGTTTTGGGCACACCCTCGATCAGGTTGCGCCCCTTGATTTCGAAGGTTTCGACTTGATCGAGCGGGTAGGCGGAGCCAATGTTGATCTTCACCTGTTCGGCGGTGCGTTCGCCGACCAGGAGATTGTATTTGCGTTTGAGATAGTTGGTGATGGCGTCGTCCATCTCGTTGCCGGCGACGCGCACCGAACGCGAGTAGACAATGCCGCTGAGCGAAATGACCGCGATGTCGGTGGTGCCGCCGCCAATGTCAACCACCATGTTGCCGCTGGGCTCGGTGATGGGCAGGCCGGCGCCGATCGCGGCCACCATCGCCTGTTCGACCAGGTAGACTTCGCTCGCCTTGGCGCGATAGGCGGAATCCATGACCGCGCGCTTTTCCACCTGGGTGATTTCCGAAGGCACCCCGATGACGATGCGCGGGTGCACCAGCATCTTGCGGTTATGCGCCTTCTGAATAAAGTAATTCAGCATCTTCTCCGTGACTTTGAAGTCGGCGATGACGCCGTCCTTCATCGGCCGGATGGCCACGATGTTGCCGGGTGTGCGACCCAGCATTTCCTTGGCCTCTTTGCCCACCGCTTCCACTTCACCGGTGACTTTGTTGATGGCGACAATGGAAGGTTCGTTGACAACGATGCCCTTGCCCTTGGCGTACACAAGGGTGTTCGCAGTGCCGAGGTCAATGGCCAGATCGCTGGAGAAAACGCTGAATAGGGTCCGAAAGCTCATGAATTTTCGAATTTAAAAGGAGTGTCTCACAATACCATAGAGAACGTGTATATCGAACTCGAACAAAGACTGAGAGCCGCGGTGGTGGCACACCTGCTAAAAACAGTACCCGAGCTGCCGGCTATGGCTCCGGAAACGCTTGTAGTGGATCATCCGCCCAAGCTCGAAATGGGGGAGTTTGCGCTGCCGATTTGCTTCGAGTTGGCGAAACGGTTGCGGCGTCCGCCGCGGCAGTTGGCACAGGAGCTGGCCGCCGCCATGCCGCTGCCCTTGGGCTTCGCCAAAATCGAGGCGGCGGGGGGCGGGTACCTCAATTTTTACGTTTGCCGGAGCGAAGCCATGGCGGCTCTGCGGGCGAACCGGAACCAGCTCCAACCGCGGCTGGGCGCGAAAGTGATCGTCGAGCATACGAATATCAATCCCAATAAGGCCGCGCATATCGGCCACCTGAGGAACGCGGTGCTGGGGGATACCTGGGTGCGGCTGCTGCGGCGGCGCGGGGAAACGGTCGAGGTGCAGAATCTGCAGGACAACACTGGCGTGCAGGTGGCCGACGTGGTGGCCGCGTTCCAGCATTTGACCGTGCCGGCCAACGCCGATGCCCGCTTCGATTATCTGTGTTGGGACATGTATGCGGCGATGGCGCGGCATTACGAGAGCCATCCCGAGGATTTGGCCGCCTGGCGCGGCGAGACGTTGCATGCGATTGAGGCAGGTGGGAACGCGACGGCGGCCCTGGCCGACGACATCGCCAGCAAGATCGCGCACTGCCACCTGCGCACCATGGATCGCCTGGGAGTCCGCTACGACGTGCTGCCGCGGGAGAGCGAAATCTTGCAGTTGCACTTGTGGTCGCACGCCTTCGCGCTGCTGAAAGAGCGCGGCGCGGTGCGGCTCGAGACCGAAGGCAAGAACGCGGGCTGCTGGGTGATGGAGCGGGTGGGTAGCCTCGGCAAGGAAGGCGAGGAGGAGACCAAGGTCATCGTGCGCTCGACCGGCACGGTGACGTACGTCGGCAAGGACATCGCCTACCAACTTTGGAAGCTCGGTTTGCTGCCGCTCGAGTTTGGCTTCGCGCGCTTTCACGAGTACGATGACGGGCACATCGCCTGGCGGACGGCGCTGACCAGCGAGCCGCGCGCGCCCCGGTTTGGCGGGGCGGAGTGGGTGTTCAACGTTATTGACGTGCGCCAGAGCTATTTGCAGGAGATCGTGGTGGCCGGCCTGCGCGCGCTCGGCTTTGACCAGCAGGCGGAACAGAGTGTTCATTTCAGCTACGAGATGGTGGCGCTCACCGCCGCCTGCGCCGCCGAATTAGGCTACGCCGCCGAAGGCGGCGAGGGCGACGGCAAGCGGGTGGATGTCTCCGGCCGCAAGGGTACCGGCGTGAAGGCCGACGACTTAATTGATCGCCTCGAGGCACAGACGCTGGAGCAGGTGCGGCTGCGGCACGGCGAGGAAATGCCGGAATCAGAGCAGCGCGAAGTGGCGCACCAGATTGCGGTCGGGGCGCTGCGCTATTTCTTGCTCAAGTTCACCTGCACGACCTTGATTGCATTTGACTTCAAGGAGGCGCTCAGCTTTGAGGGCGAGAGCGGCCCATATGTGCAATACGCGGCTGTGCGCGCCGCCAATATCTTGCGCAAGGCGGGTCGCGCGCCGGCGGATGCGGTCTTTCACAACGACCCGCAGGCCTGGAACTTGCTTTGGCAGGCGGGACGGCTCGAGGCGGTGGTGGAGCAGGCGTTGGCGACGCGCGAGCCGTCGCATTTGGCCAAATATGCGTTTCAGCTGGCGCAGGGTTTCAATAACTTTTATCACCACACCCCGGTGCTGCAAGAAACGGACGCGGAAAAGCGCGCGTTTTTGTTGCAGGTGGTCGCTTTGGCGCACCGCCAGCTCGCCGCCGCGCTCGAACTGATGGGCATTGCCATACCGCGGGCGATGTAACAAATCGTTGTTCCTGCTACGCGTGGCGGCGGGCAAGGAAATGCAAACGCCCTGGTGGAATTAAGCTGGCAATTATTCGGCCCGGAGAGCGAGAATCGGGTCAACGTTGGCGGCGCGACGCGCGGGCAGCCAGGCGGCCGCGGCCGAGACCAGCAGGACGGCGACAATGGCGCCCGCGATCGTAAGCGGGTCCTGCGGCCGAATGCCGAAGAGTTGGCTTGCCATCACGCGGCCGCTGGCCAATGTCAGCGCCAGCCCCAGCACCATACCCATTCCCGCTAACAGCACGGTTTCGCCGATCGTCGCTGCCAGGACGTGGCTGCGGCTCGAGCCCAGCGCCATGCGGATTCCGATCTCGCGAGTGCGCTGGTTAACGGCGTAGGCCATGGTGCCTTCGAGACCGATCGCCGCCAGCAACAGACCCAGCAGGGCGAAGGCGCCGCCCAGGCGCGCAAGGAGCCGCTGTTGGCCCAGGGTTGCGCCGTCGAGTTTCGTTTGCGGTTGCAGGCGCGTAATCACCAAATTCGGGTCTATACCGCGCACCGCGTCGCGCACCATGGGTGCGGCGGACAGCGGTGGGCCGGCGGTCCGCAGTTCATAGACCACGTCTATGACTGGGTTCAGGAGTGGGGTATACGGACTAGAAAAGGTCGGTGGCAGGCTCACTCCCAGATCGTCGTACCGGGCGTTGGCGGCGACGCCGATAATTTCGTAGGGTGGCGAAGGCAACTGCTGCTCGGTCTCGATGACGAGCGAGTGCCCGATCGGGTTTGCGGCGCCGAAGAGTTTCGAAGCGAGGACTTGGTTGACAATGGCCACGCGGTGGGTTGAGTTCATGTCGGTGTCATTGATGTCGCGTCCGGCGGTCAAGGGGATCTGCATGGTGGCAAAAAAGTTCGGGCTGATGCCATTGCGAGCGCTGCCGTGCCAGGCAGCGTCGCCGCCAACGGCGCGGATATCCTCCGAGCCGGAATCACCGCCGAGCAGGGTGTGCTGTGAAGTGGCGACGGCGCTGACACCGGGCAGCGCGCCGAGGCGCTCGCGCACACGCGCGTAGAGCGAGACCAGAGCCGCGCCGCGATAGCCGGAATCGCGGCCGTTGACTTGAAACGTCAGCACATGCTCGGGGTTGAAACCGAGCGGCTGGCGAGAAAAGTTCACCAGGGTGCGGCCCATTAATCCAGCCGCGATGAGCAGCAGCAATGAAAGCGCGGTCTGCGCGACGGCCAGCGTCTTGTCGCCGCCGAGGCGGGCGCGCTCCCCGGGAAGCACGCCGCGCTTCATTACCGCCATCAGGTCGACTCTCGTCGAACGCAGGGCCGGCGCCAGGCCGAAGAGCACTCCGGCGGAAAGCGCGATCAGCGCGGTGAAGCCGAGCACGCGCCAGTCGAGCCGAGCCTCGATTGGCCAGGCCGACTGCTGGACGAGTAAATTCAGCAACGCATGAGTCGCGGGCGCCGCCAGCGCGGCCGCGGCTATGCCGCCGAGCAGGGCGAGCAGCACGCTCTCCACCAAAAGCTGAGCGACCAGGCGCGAACGCCGCGCGCCCAAAGCGAGCCGGACACCGATTTCGCGACGGCGGGCGCTGGCCCGCGCCAGGAGAAGCGCGGCGACGTTGAGACAAGCTAGGAGCAGGAGCAACGCGACGCCCGACATGAGCAACCAAAGTGTGTCGCCATATTGCCGCCGCAGGCGAATGTCCACGCCGCGGGCTCCGCTGGTCAAGCTGAGCTGGGGCATCTGCATTCCTGGCTTGGTCAAATGTTGGAGGTCATCGCGCGTGAACTGCAGGAATAACGGCGCTCAGCGGGACTCAAGTTCTGCGTCGGTGACACCATCCCGACGGCGTGCCATGATTTCCAACCACCAATAATCTGACGCCGCGTAGACTGATTGGCCGGGCGGCTCATAGCCAAGCCAAGGCACGAAGGCGGAATCAGTGGGACGCGCGGGCAACCAAATATCCACTGGATTGCCGGGCTCGGCGCCTCTAAAAGTGCGCTGGGCAACGCCGACAACGGTGGCGGGCGTGAGCGCCACCTTGATCACTTGTCCAATGGCATCGTCCGAACCATGCAAACGGGCCTGCCAAAATGCGTAGCTCACGACTGCGGCCCGCGGGGCTCTGGGATCGAAGTCGGCGGCATTCAATGTCCGGCCGCGAACTGCGTCCACACCCAGGCCGGCAAAATAGTCGTCGGTGACCAACTCGGCCGACGCCGGGCTCGCACTTTGTCCCACCACCACCGGCGCGCCCGAGGCGAGCGGCGCAAATCCAAACATGTGGCTGGTCCAAGGGCCGGCATCGGCGCGCAGGCGAGCGAGAGCGGAGTAAGCGAACGAGTAGTTTGACGCGGATCCATCATACCCATGACCGGAAGGGCCGCTGATATCCAACGGCACTGGCGGCCCGGTCGGACTCAGTTTCCAACTCAGCAAAGAAAGCTGGCCCGGCGCCGCAACGGGCAGCGGACGCAGCAGACTGGCATCGAGGACCGAGAAGACGGCTGTGTTGGCGCCGATGCCAAGCGCCAGTGTAAGCACCACGGCGAAGGTGAATCCGGGCGATTTCCAGAGCGCGCGCGCGGCGTAGGCGAAATCGCGGCGCAGGTTGTCGAGCGCGGCCCATCGCCAGGTGTCGCGGCGAAGCTCGCCGATCTGGTCGGCGCCACCCAGCTTCAGCCGCGCGGCGCGCTGGGCGGTGGCGGCATCCATGCCCGCGGCGCGATACTCGGCCACCAGTTGCTCGAAGTGGTGCTGCCATTCATTCTTGAAGTGGGGATCGAAGTTAGACATGGCCATCACCCGCGAGCACGCGGCCGATCATGGCCGCCATGCGCTCCCAGTCGCTGGCTTCGGCGGCGAGTTGTTTGCGGCCGGCCTTGGTCAATGAATAAAAACGGGCTCGACGATTGTTGTCGCTCGCCCCCCATTCGGCGCGGATCCAACCTCGCTGCTCCAGCCGCAGAAGGGCCGGGTAGAGCGTCCCCTGATTCAGGGCGAGCAGATTGTCGGAGACCTGCTCGATGCGCCGGGCAATGCCGTAGCCGTGCAGCGGGCCCAGCGAGTCCAGCGTTTTCAGCACCAATAGGTCAAGGGTTCCGCGCAGTACATCGGCTTTGTCCGTTGCCAAGTCCCCTCCTGTTGCCTTTCAACATAAAGCTAGCAGGACCTCCTGTGGATTGTCAACAGGGATGGGTTTGTTACTATCCAGCTATGAAGTTAGGGACTCTACGCCGTTCGATTTGGCTGTCGCTCATCGTGGTTGCCGTGGGAGTCGCGCCGCTGAGGGCCGACACCACCATGCGCACCCACGTTACCTGGAAATCGGGTGGCATGATGCCGCCCGCGATGGTTACGCAATTCATGGCGATGGCGAAGGCCGCAACAGCGCGCATGCCCAGCGACATAGTCCTCGAGATGCAAGGCACCAAGGCGAGAACCGAAGGCACGGGCATGGGGATCAGCATTATCGATCTGGGCAGCTCGCAGATCACGGTGCTCAATCCGGCAACGAAACACTTCGCCACTCTGCCGCTGCACGATTACCTGACCACGGGGCCAAGCGCTCTGTCCGCCAAGCTGCCGCCGGTGCCGCCGCAGGCGCAACAATTTTTCTCGGCCTTGCAAATCACGACGGAAACCCACACGGCGGGGCGCACGGACACCGTCGCCGGGGTCCAGGTCGAGGAGCATACCGTGGCCTTGACGCTTCGAATTGATCCTTCCAAGTTTCCGCCCGATCCGGCGCATCCGATACCGGCCGAGGTGCTGCCTCTCTTCCAGACGCCGGTCTTGCGGCTGGAATTCGCTTTCTGGACGCCTGCGCCGGGCGAGTCGCAGCGGGTCGCGGCGCTGGGGCAAATCCAAAGTTTTAGTGCCGTGCAAAGGCAGATGTTCAGTCCGGTAGCGCAGATGCAGACGATCCTGGCCCAACTGCCGCCGGAGATCGCCGACAAGCTCAGTGCGGCTTCGGCGCCGTTCGCGGATGTGAAGACGTCCTTGCGTACTCGGATCGTGGTCTACCTTCCGATCGTGGCGCCGGTGGCCTCTTACTTGAATGCGCATCCGCCGCAGGGCGCCAATCCCATGGTAATGGCGGTTTTGGAGGGACTCGACGCCTCGCAGCCTTTAGTCGAGATGGATACGGAAGTGAGCGAGCTGAGCGAAGGGCCGCTGGATGCTTCGCTGTTTACCCCGCCGCCGGGTTACACGGCACAGCCGGCGGCCGCGTTGCTGCAGTCGCTGACACCGCAACTGCCCAAGCATGAGTAGTCCAACGTTGCATCACACCACGGTGTTTGAGTTTATTACTGGTCGCGGTGGACGGTGGAAGGGCTAAAGGCCGGCAGGCACACCGCGATGTAGGTGGCGCCCTCCGGGGTCGAGTAGCGGATCCAGGCGCCGGCTTCAGTGATCACTGCCTGGCCGGCATGGACGGTGATGATGCCCTCGCGATGCTCAACCTGTAGCGCGCCTTCCAGCACCAGAGTGTATTCGTCAAACTCGGGCGTTTGGCCAGGCTCGACCCACCCCGCGGGGCTGCGCATGCGGGCAATACTGCAGGCGCCGGTCGAGCTATTCACATGGCCGATGAACTCGTCAATCAGTTTGGGCTTGTTCCCGGCGGCTTCAATCCGCGTCGGCGCGGCAATCAGTTTCGGCATAGGGCATTATAGACAAACTGTGCATCCGGTCTGGACCAAACTGGTTGACGCCGCAACCATCGCCGAACGCGTGCAAGGCGCGGCCGCGCGCATGCGTTCCGACTACGGTGACGACGAAGTGGTTCTGGTCGGCCTGTTGCAAGGCGGGCTTTTCTTTCTTTCCGACCTCGCCCGCGCTCTTGGCGGCGCGGTGCGGTTGGTCACCCTCACCGCGCAGAGCTACCGCGGGCTGGAATCCTCGGGGCGGGTCGAGTTGAGCGGACTCGGCACCGTCAACATCCGCGATCGCCACGTCGTCGTGGTTGACGACATTTACGATTCCGGCCGCACCTTGTATGCCGTTGCAGAGGCGCTGTGCAGTCTCCAACCCCGCTCGCTGGCCTTCGCCTGCCTGCTGGTCAAAGAGGCCGAGCGCGTCAACCCGGTCGAGGTCAAGTATGGCCTCTTCCCCGTTGCCGACCGGTTCGTTGTCGGCTACGGGCTCGATCTCGACGGCCTGGGCCGGAATCTTGATTCCATCTGGGCGCTCGAACCGGGCGTGTCAGAGCAAGCGGCGCGCGAGCAACTCCTGGCGCAATTGCTCGGCCGAGGTAAATAGCACGCACTCCATGCCCAGCTCGCGCGCGGTCTCGAGATTTTTGCCGCGGTCGTCCACAAACAGGCACTGGCTTGGCGTCATCTGCACAATGCCCATGGCGCGCTCGTAGATTTCCGGCTCGGGCTTGCGCACGCCGAGATAGCACGAAGTGCAAAATACCTGGAAATATCGCGCCAGTCCGAAGCGGTCAATGCGGTACTGGTTCAGCGCGGCTCCTTCATTGTTCAACGTGGCGAGGCGCGCGCGCAGCAGCGGCAGCAAAGCCAGCGAGTCGTCGAATGGTTGCGAGCGGCTCTTCATGAAGGCGATGAACTCAGCCGGGGTGAACGATCGCGGGCGGTCGAATACGGCTTGGTTGAGGTATTCATGGAGCGAAATCGTTCCGCACTCCAGCTTCGGTCCCAGCCGTGCATGGGCCGCGTCAAAGGCGGCGGCGTCGAGCGAAAAATGGGCTGCCGCCTCGCGCCGCTGATCGTGGTCCCAGGCATTCGACAGCAATACGCCGCCGACGTCAAAGAAAACTGTTTTGATTTTTGCGTTCATAATCGTGGACGTCCGGTGATCAGGCGTGCCGCCTGCTGCGGCGAAAGATAATCCCAAGCCCACTCCATCGAGACCAGCAGGCGATTGCGGAAGCCGATCAGGTACAGAATGTGCACGAAAATCCAAACCAGCCAGGCCAGCAGTCCCGAGAGCTGCAAGCCGCGAATGTCCGCCACCGCGCTGGCGCGTCCGATGGTGGCCAGGTTGCCCTTGTCCAAATAATGGAAGCTGCGGCGCGGTTTCCCGGCCAGCGTGCGAACGATATTGGCCGCCGCCGCTCTTCCCTGCTGCAGCGCCACCGGGGCCAGGCCGGGCAATTGGTCGAGACGGGCCAGGTCGCCAATTATAAATACGTTGGTATGCTGGGCAAGCGATAGATCAGTCTTGACCGGAACCCGACCGGTGGCGTCGAGCGGCACGCCGAGCGATTGCGCCAAGGGCGAGGCCGCGACACCCGCCGCCCAAAGCGCCGTGCGAGCGGCTATGAACGTGCCGCCCACCTCGACCCCCTCGGGCGTGATGTTGGTGACCCGCGCTCCGGTGCGCACGTCAACGCCCATGCCGGCCAGCGCTGCCGCCGCCTTGGCCGACAGCCGCGGCGGAAACGCGGGCAAAACCCTGTCCCCTCCCTCAAGCAGCACAATTACCGTTTCACGCGGATCAATCGAGCGAAAGTCCTCCCGCAGCACGCGCCGGGCAATGTCGGCAATGGCGCCGGCAAGTTCGACTCCGGTTGGCCCCGCGCCGACAATGGCAAACGTCAAAAGCGCCGACCGCTTTTCGAGGTTCGTTTCGCGTTCGGCGTGCTCGAACGCCAGCAAAATACGGCTGCGAATCTCAAGCGCGTCCTCGAGGTCTTTCAGCCCAGGCGCCAGTTGCGCCCATTGCGGATGGCCAAAGTAGGAGTGGGTCGCCCCCGGCGCCAGAATCAAAAAGTCATAGGTTAGTGCGCTCGCCGCGGCCTCGCCCGGCACCTGCGTCAGGTGTACTTCCTGCCGCTCCAGATCAATCCGGCTCGCCTCGGCGAGCAATACCTGCGCATTTTTTTGCCGCCGCAGCACGCTCCGGATCGGATAGGCGATTTCCCCCGGCGAGAGTCCACCGGTGGCCACCTGATACAGCAGCGGCTGAAACAAGTGGAAATTGCGGCGGTCGAGCAGCACCACCTCGACCGGCGCGCGGCGCAGAGCGCGGACCGCGGCCAAGCCGCCAAACCCCGCGCCGATGATGAGCACGCGTTTCAGGGTATGCCGCTTTCAGGCTGGCGGTGAATGCAGGCCGCTCACACTGACCAGGTGGTCAACCCAGGTATCCATGGCCGCTTCATTGCACAGCAGGTCGCGCAGGCTGGTGCGGTCGAGCACTTGGTCAAGCACCAACTGCAGCGAGCGCCACAGGGAACGCAGCGAACAATCCACCGAATGGGTGCACACCCGCTCCTCGCCCGAGTGTTCGGCGCAGAACTGCGGTTCGTACAGTCTTCCCCCCAACACCGCCATGGCCTCGCCCACCGGAATCGCCTCCGGCGGCCGCGACAGACGATACCCGCCCGCCTGTCCGCGCACGCTGGTCACGAGCCCCGCCGTGCGCAGCACCCGCATCAACTTGCCGACGTAGGCGGGTGAAATACCCTCGAGCCGGCTGATTTCGGGGATGGTCAGGCTGCCCTCGCCGTGCTGCTTACCCAGTCGCAGCAGGCAGCGCAGTCCGAATTCTTCCTGGCTGGTAAATTTCATGGCGTGCTACCAATCAATACCGAGTTGCAGACGGGCGGCGGCCGACATTTTGTTCTGGTCCCAGGGCGGCTCCCAAACCAGGTTCAGCTTAACGTCGCTCACCCCCGGAACCGAACGCACCTTCTGTTCGACTTCGCCCGGCAATATGCCTGCCGCCGGGCATCCGGGCGCGGTCAGCGTCATGTCCACTTCGATCTTGCCTTCCGGCGCAATGCCGATTTTGTAAATAAGCCCAAGGTCGTACACGTTCACCGGGATTTCGGGATCGTAGCAGCTTTTAATGACGTCCACGATGTACTCCCGCAAAATGGCGTCTTCCGGTGATTCAACTATTTCTTCGGCGACCGCGGCGGCCGCGACCGGCTCAACTTTGGGCTTTTGCCGCAGCTCCCACTCCTTGCGCAGTTCGGCGGCGGCGGCGCGCTGGCGCGCGGCTTCGGCCAGCACGGCCGGCTCCGAGAGCTTCTCCAACTCGGCGGCGACCGTCTCTTTATGCTCGGCTTCGCGCAATAGAAAATCGTCCATCGTCCTACTCCCTCACTCCTACTCGGTGCTGACCGGTTCCGCCTCCGGCGCTTCGGCGGCCAGCGCCGAGTGCAGCGTATGCCAGGCCAGGCTCGCGCATTTGACCCGCGCCGGATACTCGCTCACCCCGGCGAACACCGCCAACTTGCCGAAATCCACGCCGGGCGTAGGCGCACCCGTGACCAGATTATGGAAATTTTCGAATAGCGTCTCCGCTTCGGCGCGCGTTTTGCCCTTCACCGCGCCCGTGAGCAGCGAGGCCGAGGCGGTCGAAATGGCGCAGCCGGAGCCCTCGAAATGCACGTCCTTTACAATGTCGCCCTCGACCTCGACGAAAATCGTGATCTTGTCGCCGCACATGCGGTTGAATCCCTCGGCCATGCGATTCGCCCCGGCGAGCCGGCCGAAATTGCGCGGCCGCTTGCTGTGGTCGAGTATGAGCTCCTGGTATAAATCGCCCAACTGCGACATTAGCGAAACATCTCCCCAACTCGGCGTAACCCGGCCGCCAGGCGGTCGAGCTCGGCGCGCGTGTTGTATAACCCCAGCGAAGCGCGCGTGGTCGCGGGAATGGCGAAGCGGTCCATCACCGGCTGGGCGCAATGATGACCGGCGCGCACCGCCACGCCGAGCGAGTCGAGCACCGTTCCAACGTCATGGGGATGCACCCCCGCCATCGTGAACGACAGCACGCCCGCCTTTTCCGCGGCGGTGCCCACCATTCGCAGGCCCGGTACGCCGCACAGCAGTTCGGTGCCGTACGCGAGCAACGTCTGTTCATAGCGCGCGATGCGCTCGCGCCCCAGAGCTTGCAAGTAATCGCACGCAGCGCCCAGGCCGATGGTGCCGGCAATGTTGGGCGTGCCCGCCTCGAACTTGTAGGGCAGCTCGTTGTACGTCGTCTTCTCAAACGTCACCGAGCGAATCATGTCCCCGCCGCCCTGCCACGGCGGCAGGCGCTCGAGCCACTTCTCTTTGCCGTAAAGCGCGCCGATGCCGGTCGGGCCATACATTTTGTGCCCTGAAATGGCATAGAATTCGCAATCCAGCGCGCGCACGTCGAGCGGCAGGTGCGGCGCCGCCTGCGCGCCATCCACCAGCACCGGCACGCCCTGGGCGTGCGCGGCGCGGATCATTTCCTCAATCGGATTCACCGTGCCCAGCGCGTTTGAAATATGGGCGAAGGCTGTGATTTTGGTCCGTGAGCCGAGCAGCCCGCGATACGCGTCAAGGTCAACCTCACCCTTTTCGTTGAGCGGCGCGACCTTGAGATTGGCTCCCGTTGCCTCGCAGGCAAGCTGCCAGGGGACGATATTGGAGTGATGCTCGAGCCCGGTGATCAAAACCTCGTCGCCCGCGGCCAGGCGTGACCGAAACGATTGCGCCACCAGGTTAATGCCTTCCGTCGTGCCGCGAACGAAAACAATCTCCCGCTCGCTGGCCGCGTTCAAGAATGTTCGCACCTTGCCACGCGCCGCCTCGTACTGTTCCGTCGCTCGCTCTCCCAGCCGGTGTACGGAGCGGTGGATGTTCGAGCAATCCTCGGTGTAGAAGCGCACCAGCGCGTCAATCACGGCCTGCGGCTTTTGCGTGGTCGCGGCGTTGTCGAGGTAGGCGACCGGCTGGCCTTCAATTGTTTGCCGCAGCAGCGGGAAATCGGCGCGCACCCGCTCCACGTCATAGGCGGAGGCGGTTTCGATATCCGCGGTTCCGATTCCGGATGATGCGATCGCCATGGCGTTCCCCAACTATTCGGCCCACTTCTGCCAGAGCACGCCTTCGAGCGCCTCGCGCAGGCCGGGCACCTGCACGCGCCCGAGCACGTCGGCGGCAAAGGCGTAAATTAAAAGCTTGCGGCTCTCGTCCAGCCCCAAGCCGCGCGAGCGCAGGTAGAACAAGGCTTCCGCATCCAACTGCCCCACTGTCGCGCCGTGAGTGCAGCGCACGTCGTCGGCGTAAATTTCAAGCTGCGGCTGGCTGCTGATGGTCGCGGCCGAGCCCGACAGCAGCAGGTTCTTATTGCTTTGAATGGCGTCGGTATGCTGCGCGTCCTGGCGCACGATGATGCGTCCGTTGAACACGCCCACCGATTTTCCATCCAGCACGCCTTTGTAATACTCCCGGCTGGTGCACAGCGGCTGGGCGTGGTCAAGAATGGTCGAGTTGTCCACGTGCTGTGTCGCGTCGAGAGCATACAGGCCGTTCAGCGTACATTCGGCGCCCTCACCATCGAGAATCGAATGGACGTTGTTCCGCACCAGCCCGCCGCCCAGCGCAATGTTGTGCGCTACGACGCGGCTGTTGCGCCCTTGCCGTGTGCGCAGCTTGGAGACATGAAACGCGGTCTGGCTGTCCTGCTGCAGGCGGACGTACTCGACCCGCGCGTCATCCCCGGCGTCAATCGAGGTCACCGAGTTCGAGAGGTAAACGTCGCCGGCGAAACCGGCCACGGTCTCGACCACGCTCACCGCGCTGGCGCGCCCGGCAAGAATGATCGTCCGCGGATGGGAAATGCCCTTCTCTTCTTTCGATCCAGTCGTCAAATACAAAATCGAAATTGGCGCGGCCAATTCAATGCCATCGGGGATCTCGACCAGCGCGCCGTCGGCGAGGAAGGCGGTGTTAAGAGCCACAAACGCCTGTTCGCGCTCGTCGGCGTACTCGGCGTGGGCGACCAATGCGGCATCCTCGGCGGCCAGAAGCGGCGCGAGCGGCGTGATGCGGCAGCCCGGCGGAAGATCCAGCGCTGACAATCCGGGCGCAAACGAGCCGTTGACAAAAACCAGCCGCAGCGCCGATGGGCTCCAATCCACTCCCGGCAAGTCGAGCGAACGCAGCCGCGGCACCAACTGAGCCGGAGGCGGCGCGCTGCGCGGCTCGAACACGCTTTGCGAAATCGCGGTGATGTTGGTCTGGCGCCATCCCTCTTGCTTGTGGTGCGGAAAGCCCATCTCCGAGAAGCGGTCGAAGGCGCGCTGCCGCATGGCGTGCAGCCACGCGTTGCGCGGGTCGAGGCCGCTGAAGCGGGCCATGTAGCTGGCAAAGACGCCGGTGGTTGAGTCCTTCAGGGCTAACATACCGCCGCCTGCTCCCCCTCCAACCACTGGTATCCCTTGCTCTCCAGTTCCAGCGCCAACTCCTTGCCTCCAGACTTAACGATGCGTCCCTGCGCGAGCACATGGACGCGATCCGGAACGATGTAAGTGAGCAGCCGCTGATAGTGCGTCACAAGCAAGATCGCCCGGTCGGGCGAGCGCAGAGCGTTGACTCCGGCGGCAACCGTCTTCAGCGCGTCAATGTCAAGTCCGCTGTCGGTCTCATCGAGAATCGCCAGCTTGGGCTCGAGCACCGCCATCTGGAAAATCTCGTTGCGTTTCTTCTCCCCGCCCGAGAATCCCTCATTCACCGCGCGCTTCATCAGCGCGTCATCCATGTGCAGCAGCTTCATCTTTTTCTGCACCAGCGCCAGGAAGTCCACCGCATCGAGTTCCTCCTGTCCCTGGTACTTCCGGATCGCGTTCAGCGAGGCGCGCAAAAAATAGTTGTTGCTCACCCCCGGAATCTCGACCGGGTACTGGAAGGCGAGAAAAACTCCGGCCCGCGCCCGGTCCTCGGGCGAGAGCGGCAGCAAATCCTCGCCCTGGTAGCGCACCGTTCCGGCGGTGACGCCGTAGGTGTCACGACCGGCGAGCACCTGCGCCAGCGTGCTCTTGCCTGACCCGTTGGGGCCCATGATGGCGTGCACTTCGCCCGCGCGCAGGTTCAAATCCAGGCCGCGCAAAATCTCGCGCCCGCCCACTTCAGCATGCAAATCACGAATCTCAAGCATAGCGGTAGACATTCCCCTTAACCTACGCTGCCTTCAAGGCTTATGCCCAGCAGTTTTTGCGCCTCGACGGCGAATTCCATGGGCAGTTCGCGGAACACTTCCTTGCAGAATCCATTAACGATCATGGAGACCGCATCCTCGGTTGCAATGCCGCGCTGGCGGCAATAAAACAATTGATCCTCGCCGATGCGCGAGGTCGAGGCCTCGTGCTCCACCTGGGCCGAGGGATTCTTGACCTCGAGAATCGGGAACGTATGCGCGCCGCACTGATCGCCGATCAGCAGCGAATCGCACTGCGAATAGTTGCGCGCGCCCTCGGCCCCGGCCAGCATGCGCACCGCGCCCCGGTAGGTGTTCTGGCCGTGACCGGCGGAAATGCCCTTCGAGACAATGGTGCTGCGCGTGCGTTTGCCGATGTGGATCATCTTGGTTCCGGTGTCCGCCTGCTGCCGGTTCTTGGTCAGCGCCACCGAGTAAAACTCGCCCACCGAATCATCGCCTTGCAAAATGCAGCTGGGATATTTCCACGTAATCGAAGAGCCGGTCTCAACCTGGGTCCAGGAAATCTTCGAGTGATGCCCCAGGCACTTGCCGCGCTTGGTGACGAAGTTGTAAATGCCGCCCCGTCCTTCCTGGTCGCCCGGGTACCAGTTCTGCACCGTCGAATACTTGATCGTTGCCCGATCGAGCGCCACCAGTTCGACCACCGCCGCGTGCAACTGATTTTTGTCCCGCTTGGGCGCCGTGCAGCCCTCGAGGTAGCTCACCGAGGCGCCCTCTTCGGCAATGATGAGCGTGCGCTCGAACTGACCGCTGTCGTTGCTGTTGATGCGGAAGTAGCTCGACAACTCCATCGGGCAGCGAACGCCCTTGGGGATGTAGCAGAACGAGCCGTCGCTGAACACGGCGGAGTTCAACGTGGCGAAGAAATTGTCGGTGTAGGGGACGACCGAGCCCAGATACTTTTCGATCAGCTCGGGGTGGTTATGCACCGCCTCCGAGAACGAGCAGAAAATCACCCCCTCTTCCGCCAGCTTGGCGCGGAAGGTGGTGGCGACCGAAACGCTGTCGAAGATGGCATCCACCGCGACGCCCGCCAGGATGCCGCGCTCCTGCAGCGGAACCCCCAGTTTTTCATAAATGGCAAGCAATTCGGGGTCAACTTCGTCGAGGCTCTTGGGGCCGTCGGAAGAGGTGCGCGGCGCCGAGTAATAGATGATGTCCTGGTAGTCAATTGGCGGGTACTGCACGTTCTGCCATTTCGGCTCCGCCATTTTGAGCCATTGCCGATACGCCTTAAGCCGCCACTCGAGCATGAACTCCGGCTCGGCCTTCTTGGCCGAAATCATGCGCACAATGTCTTCATTGAGCCCGCGCGGTATGGTATCGGCGTCAATGGCGCT
>JANWLQ010000107.1 GCA_025450725.1 Terriglobales bacterium | reverse complement strand
GGGCCAGCCGTCACGAAATCCCTGTTTGAGAATGTAGCTGCGGAAAAAGGTCCAGGGGGGCGAAAAGGCCAGCGCCCAAACCGAAACACGACGGCCTTGGCGCAAGCGCGAGGCGGAGGCGAGGTCGGTATAGCGGTTCATGACCGCGACATGTTCATGAAGATTGCGGCGGGTGTAGTGCAACAGGTCGCCCGGCACAGTGAGAACGCGGCCGTTGACTTTGGGTTCTTCGTGCGGAGGTTCACCATCCCACCGGGTCACGGCGCGGCGGTACAGCCGGGTCTGCCAATCGGGATACCAGCCGGAGTGGCGGATCCAGCGGCCGAGATACCAGGGGCGGCGGGCCATGCGGTAGCCGTCGGCCTGGGCTCCCTCCCGACGAATGGCTTGCAGCGCCTCGGATAGTTCCGGCGTCAGCCGCTCGTCGGCATCGAGCACCAGCACCCAGTCATAGCGGCAGAGGGAGTCGGCGTGATTGTGTTGTTCGCCATGGCTGGTGAAGGGACGCTGCACAATGCGGTCGGTGAAGCGGCGGGCGATTTCGACGGTCCGGTCGGTCGAGAAGGAATCCACCACGAGGATTTCATCGGCCCAGGCGACGGAGGCGAGCGCGTCGGCGATGTTATCCTCCTCATTGAATGTGTTGATGCGGGCGCTGATTTGCATCTGGTGAAAAGAATACTCCACGCCGACTTCAGCCGCGTCTGGCGCGGGGGTCAGCAGCAATTGCTGATTCTGGCGCGGGCGCTGGCCGTGAACGGCCACGAGCGGAATGAGGCTCGGGGCTTTGAGCAAACCATTGTCGCCCGCCCCGGGCCGGTGAGCGACCGTTTTCGCGCGGCCGGATTCCGGGTGCTGGCCCCCGGGCACGAGGCGCGCGAAGCGGCTCGGGTGAGCGATATTCTGCACGCCCACGATGGCGCGGCCCATAGCTGGATCATTTTCGCCGGCGGCTACGGCAAGCGCGTTCTGTCGCGGCGGGTGCCGTTTCCGATTGCTGGCTGGGCGTCGCGCTGGAAATACCGTCGCATGGACGCCGTGCTGGCGGTGAGCGAATACGTGCGCCAGGCGGTATTGGCCGCCGGCGTCGAGCCGGCCCGGGTTCGAATCATCCCCGACGCGGTGGAGCCGCCGGAGGCAGAGCCGGCCGAGCCCGCGACGAAGCCTCGCGAGCGCCTGCGGAAGGAACTGGGGATCGCGCCGGACCAGCCTCTGCTGCTCTGCCTCAGCGCCTTCACCGCGGAAAAAGGAGTGACGGACGCGGTGCTGGCGCTGCGCCACTTGCCGTCGGGCTACCAGCTTGCGTTGCGAGGCGAGGGGGCGCTGCGCCCCCAATTGGAATTACAGGCCCGCCGCTCGGGCGTCGCCGAACGGGTGCGGTTCGTGACCACTGGCTCACCGGCCGAGTGGGTGGCCGCCAGCGACATTGTGCTGATGCCATCGCTGGAAGAGGGCCTCGGGTCGGCGGCGCTATTGGCCATGGCGCTCGAGCGCCCGGTGGTTGCGACACGGGTGGGCGGCATACCGGAACTGGTCGCGCATGACGTCACGGGATGGCTGGTCGATCCGGGCGCGCCCGAGGCGCTGGCGGCCGGGTGCGCGCAATTGTGGGCCGCGCCTGCGTTACGCGCCCGTCTGGTCGGGGCGGCGGCCGGGCGGGTGCGCGAACGGCATTCGCCGGGGGCATTGGCGCAAGCCACGATTGCGGCCTACACTGCTATTACCGAATCATGAAGCGCATTGCAACCTTAATGCTGGTTCTGGCGCTGGTGGGCGCGCTCGCCAGCGCACAAATGGCCGCCTCGCCGATGGAACTGTTGGCCCCCGCGCAGTTTGACGTCGGCTTCCACACCACCGCCGGCGACTTCGTCATTGAAGTGCAGCGCGACTGGGCTCCGCACGCGGCTGACCGCTTCTACAGCTTGGTGCGCAGCGGCTACTACAATGGCAACGCTTTCTACCGCGTGGTGGACCACTTCGTGGCGCAATGGGGACTGAACCCCGACCCGCTGGT
Organism: Terriglobales bacterium; assembly: GCA_025450725.1. Classification (GTDB taxonomy): domain Bacteria; phylum Acidobacteriota; class Terriglobia; order Terriglobales; family SCQP01; genus SCQP01. Next base: position 4,275 of record JANWLQ010000107.1, on the reverse strand, counting down.
AACCGCGGTGTGGGTACACCGGACGATCCCCGACGACCCGGTGCTACTCAGCAACATGGCGGGTACCGTCAGCTTTGCCGCCCTGGGCCGGGATACCCGCACCACGCAGGTATTCATCAACCTGGCCAACAACAACCGGCTTGACAAGCTGGGGTTCGCGGCTTTTGGCCGGGTGGTGAGCGGGATGGCGGTGGCGCTGCGACTGGCCGGCGATTATGGCGACGGACCGCCCCAGGGCAGCGGGCCGGACCAGGCCAAGATTGTCGCGGAAGGGGCGACGTACCTGACACGCAATTTCCCGCGCTTGGATGTGATCTACTCGGCGACGCTGGTCAAAACTCGGGGACGCTAACCGATGTTGGCAACCCTGGTGGCGGCGGCGTTCGGATTGGTCGCGGGCAGTTTTCTCGGGCTTTGCGCCTGGCGGCTGCCGCGGGGCGAGTCGGTGGCGGGTCCGCCTTCTCGATGCACGGCTTGCCGGCGCCGGTTGAGGGCCAGCGAGAACGTGCCACTGTTCAGTTTCGCCCTGCAACGCGGATGCTGCCGCGGCTGTGGCGCGGCGATCGGCTGGCGTTATCCGGCCTTGGAGATCGCCTGCGCGGCGGCCTTTGCGGCCTGCTGGTTGGGCTGGGGCGCGGCGGGCGACGAGCGCGGCTTTATTCGGGCGGCTTTTTTCGCCGCCTGCCTGTTGGCGCTGGCCGTCTGCGATGCCGAATGCCGTCAGCTTCCCGACGAGATCACGCTCGGCGGCTGGGCGGTGGGCCTGGCGCTGGCGAGCTGGGCGGGCGCCTTGACGCCGGCTCTGGCGGCGAGTTTCGGCGGCGCGGGTGTGCTCGCGGCGGTGGGCCTGGGCTACCAGCGTGCGCGCAGGCGCGAAGGTTTGGGGTGGGGCGACGTGAAGATGGTGGGATTGCTGGGCGCCTTTCTCGGCTTCGAGGGAATGTTTGTGGCGGTGTTACTGGGATCGTTGGCGGCCGCCGTGGTGGGCGTGGCGCAGATGCTCGGAGTGACGATGGCTCGCCGGCGCCGGGGGCAGAGTTGGCGGCGGGCGCGGGCGGCGGCCGCGACGTATCTGACCACGGCGTCGCTGCCGCTGGGAGTCTATCTCGCCGCCGGCGCGGGTATCGCGCTGGCCCGGGGTGCCAGTATGTGGCGGGCCTGGATAGGCTAACTCTTCGGTACTGCTGCTAGAATGGGGCCTGCATGGCGAAGGCGAAAGCGGTGGCGATGCGAGTTACCGGGCGCAGGCCCGATGTGGACGCCATGCGCATGTCGCAGGAGGTGCTCCGGCATTTGCCCAGCGGCATCGTCTTTTTCGACCGCGACGGACGGGTGGAAGAGGCCAATCCGGCGGCGCGGGCCGCGCTCGGGTACGGCAACCCGCAAGGCATGACGCTGGCCCAGCTTTTTCGGAACGCGGAACTGCGCGAGCCGGATGGACAAAGCCTGGGGCCGGCGGCGCCGCTGATGCAAGACACCTATCGTTCGAGCCGCATTCTGCAGCGCAAGACAATGAGCTACTCCACTCCCGGCGGCCAGGGCCGGCGGCTGGGCGTGACGCTGTTCCCCTTGCGCAACGAGGCCGGCGCGCCTGGGGCCGACCTGGCGCCGGCGGGATTGATTTGCCTGCTCACCGACTTAACCGCCATCCACGCGCTGGAAGAGGAACTGCAGCGGCGCAAAAACCTGGGCGCACTGGGCGAGATGGCGGCCGGTATTGCGCATGAATTCAAGAATGGCCTGGCGACCATCTCGGGCTACGGACAAATGCTGCAGGCGAGCTTGTCCCAGGCGCCCGAGCTGGCGGAAGCGCGCGTGCAGGCGCAAAAAATATTGCAGCAGGCGGCCATGCTCAATAACATCGCCACCGAATTCCTCACCTTTGCCCGGCCGCTATCGGTGCAGCCCGAGCCGCTCGATTTGACCGCGCTGCTGCGACGCTGCGCGGAGGCGATTCAGGTGCAGGATTTTCCGCAGGTTGAACTTGCGATTGACCCAACCTTTCCCTGGGTGGCCGGCGACACCGGGCTGCTGACCGCCGCCGCGATCAATTTAATGCGCAACGCCTGCGAGGCGATTGCCCACACCGGGGCGCCGGGCAAGGTCGAGGTCGTCTGCGACGGGGTGCACGAGGGGCGGGTGCGCATCCTGTTTCGCGACAAGGGGCCGGGCGTGCCGCCGGAAGTGGCAGAGAAGATTTTCATCCCGTTTTTCACCACCAAGGCGAGCGGCACCGGACTGGGGCTCTCCATGGTCCACAAAATTATTACGGCGCACCGGGGCAGCGTGCTGCTGGCCGACGCCTCGCCCGGGCACACCGTGTTCGCGGTGCTGTTGCCGGCGGTCGCGCGGGAAAGCTGAAATATGGAAACGATTCTGCTGGTTGAGGACAAACACGAACTGCGGTTGATGCTGAAGACCGCGCTCACCGCCGAGGGCTACGACGTGGTCGAGGCATCGAGCGGAGACGAGGCGGTGCGGCTGTTGCGCGGCATGCAGTTCGCGCTGGTGCTGAGCGACTTGAAACTTCCGGGCCAGAACGGGCTGGAAGTGCTGCTGGCGGCGAAGGAGACGGCGCCCACGACGCCGGTGGTCATCATGACCGCCTACGGTTCCATCGAAGAGGCGGTGCGGGCCATGAAGGACGGCGCCTACGACTTTATCCAGAAGCCGCTGGATTTGAACCATCTCATGTTGCTGCTCAAGCGCGCCATCGCGCAGCAGCAGTTGCTGCGCGAGAACGTGCTGCTGCGCAGCGAGTTCGCGGCGCGCTACGGCTTTCCCAAAATCATCGGCGAGCACGCCTCGATGAAGCGGGTGGCCCAGGCCCTGCAACGGATCGCGCCCACCGACACCACCGCGCTGATGCTGGGCGAGAGCGGCACCGGCAAGGAACTGTTCGCGCGCGCCGTGCATCAGCTCAGTCCCCGCGCCACCGAGGCGTTTGTCGCGATCAACTGCGCCGCGATTCCGGAGACGCTGGTCGAAACCGAATTATTCGGCCACGAGAAGGGCGCCTTCACCGGCGCCAACGCGCGCAAGTTGGGAAAATTCGAGCTCGCCCACCGGGGAACGATTTTTCTCGATGAGATCGGCGAGATCCCCCTCGCGGTGCAGGCCAAAATTCTGCGCGTGCTCGAGGAGCGCGCCTTCGAGCGCGTGGGCGGTGTGCAAACCGTGCAGGTGGACGTGCGCATCGTGGCCGCGACCAACCGCGACCTGGAGGCGGCGGCGCGGCAAAAACAGTTCCGTGAAGATCTCTACTTCCGGCTCTCGGCCTTTCCCATCACCATCCCGCCCCTGCGCGAGCGCGGCAACGATGTGATTGCGCTGGCCGAGAACTTCCTCGGCGTGTATTGCCGCGAGCTGAAGAAACCTCCCATGCGACTGAGCCCGCAGGTGCAGCAGGCGCTGCTCGCCTACCGCTGGCCCGGCAACGTGCGCGAATTGCAGAATGCGATTGAGCGCGCGGTGATTCTGGGCGAGGGGGAGCTGATCCGGGCCGACGATTTGCAGCTCCGCGATTTGCGCAAGAGTCCGTTGGCGGAGGATAGCGGGCTGGACCTGCCTGACGACTTCGACTGGAACGGCTCCCTCACCGAGGTGGTGGACCGGGCCACGATGCTGGTGGAACGCCGGCTGCTGCTCGCGACCCTGGAAGAGTGCCGCTGGAACAAGCAACAGGCGGCCGACCGCTTGCAGGTGCCTTATAAGAAGCTGCTGGCACGGGTGCGCGAGCACGCGCTGGCGACCGGCGAGGCCGAGGCGTAAAGAACGAAAGTCAGCCGTGCAACGCACCGTGCAATGGCTGCAGCGCTGGCTCGGTTTTATTTTCCTCACCGTCTTTATCGGCTTCTGGCGGCAGATGCCCGGCCTCATCGGGCCGGCGGGCGTCGCGCCGGTGGCCGAATACTTACAGGCGCTGCGGACGAATTTCGGAACGTGGCACCGCCTGTGGCTGGCGCCCTCGCTATTCTGGCTGAACAGCGGGGAACGCGCGATCCACGCTCTCGCCGCTGTTGGCACGATCGCCTCGCTGCTGTTGATGGCACGGATGTGGCCGCGGGTATGCCTGGGCGTGTGCATGGTCTGCTTTCTGTCGTTCATCGCCACCGCGCAGGTGTTTGCCAGCTATCAGTCCGACGGCATGTTGATGTCGGCGGCCTTTGTCGGTCTCTTCCTCGACGATCGGGCGGTCGGCCGGGTGGCTGTATGGGGGATGCGCTGGCTCTGGTTCACCATTTACTTCGGCTCCGGCGTGGCCAAGCTGGCCAG
>JANWLQ010000106.1 GCA_025450725.1 Terriglobales bacterium | reverse complement strand
TCGAGGACGGCGATCTTCGCGAACTCGCGCTGCGCGTGGGAGCCGGCCGATGACGGTCGAACTGGAAAGCCTGGCGGGAGGCGATAGTCTGACGCAGGAGCACGGCGCCGATTCGGTCGTGGCCGTAATTCGAGGACGGTTGCGATTGACGATGGAACGCGCACCCGCCCCGATCTGGTTGCGGGCCAGCGATGCGGTGGCGATTCCGGCCGGCATTGCTTATACTCTTGATGCCATGCAGGACAGCGACCTAATGGTTTATCCAGAGTGCGGAGAGCGTCCGCTCTGGGGAGTTTGAGAGCGCCCGCCGCATGATCCTAAACATCTGTCTACTGCCGGGCGACGGCATTGGCCCGGAAGTCACGGAGGCGGCGACCCAGGTTCTGGACGCGACGGGTGCGCGTTTCGGCTTCTCCGTCGAGAGCACGAGCCAGCTCATCGGCGGCGCGGCCGTGCACGCCACCGGCTCACCGCTGCCTGAGGCGACGATCGCGGCCGTCGAGCGCGCCGGCGCGGTGCTTCTGGGGGCTGTGGGCGCGCCCGAATTTGACCGCGAGCCGCCGCCGCGCAAGCCGGAGACGGGACTGCTGGCCTTGCGCCAGCGCATGGGGTGCTGGGCCAACCTGCGGCCGGTGCGGCGGATTGCCGGCGCCGGCACGACGCCGCTGCGCGAGGAGTTGGCGGCGGGCGCCGATCTGGTCGTGCTGCGCGAGCTCACCGGCGGACTGTACTTCGGAACGCCGCGCGGGTTTTCGCCGGCGCGCGATGAGGGCTTCAATACGCTGCGCTATTCGGTGAACGAAATTGAGCGCTTGGCGCGCTTTGGATTCGAGTTGGCGCGGAAGCGGCGGCATCACCTTACCAGCGTGGATAAAGCCAACGTGCTCGAGACGAGCCAGCTTTGGCGCGAGGTGTTTGTGCGGGTGGGCAGCGAGTATCCCGACGTCGCGCTCGACCACATGTACGTGGATAACTGCGCCATGCAGCTCATCCTTCGGCCCAAGTTTTTTGACGTGCTGGCGACCGAGAACCTTTTTGGCGACATCTTGAGCGACGAAGCCGGGGTGCTTGCCGGCTCGCTCGGTCTGCTGCCGTCGGCCTCGCTCGGCGGCCGGGTGGCGCTCTACGAGCCGGTGCACGGTTCGGCGCCCGACATCGCGGGTAAGGGCTGGGCCAACCCGATCGGCGCGATTCTCTCAGCGGCGCTCATGCTGCGGCATTCCTTCAACCTTGAGCCTGCCGCGGCCGCGATTGAGCAGGCGGTCGAGCGCACGCTGCAGGCCGGTGTTCTCAGCCGCGACCTGGTGCCGGCAGACGCGGCGTTTGCTACAACGGCTGCAATCACGCGAGTGGTGACGGCTCACATCAGTGGAGCAGCTTAAAACTCACTTGGATCTCGGCCGCGCAGGGCTGCGGCGTGCCGTCTTTGGCGAGAGGAGGCGCAAAACGCCAGGTACGGATGGCCGCCACAGCAGCATCATCCAAGCCGGCGCCCAACGGCTGGGTGATGATTTGCTGTTTGATGGTACCGTCGACGCCAATCACTACGGCAACAAGGTCGCTCCCTTGCAACGCAATTTTGCGCGCGATAGGGGTGAAGTCCGGATCGGGGACATACAACTGCTTGGGTGGGATTCGAACTTTGTCGAGCGGCGCTACTCCCGCGGCTGCGGTGAATGCAGCCAGGATCGCGTCGTGATTCGCGCCGGAGAGGACGGGTTTCCAGTCGTCGGGAACATTGGCGTAGAGTTCGGAGTTGCCGGTGAGGAACAGGCCTGATTGCAGGGCATCAAGGTCAGTCGGGATCGGCGAGACATCAATCTCAATGCGCTCGTCATCGGGCACCAGGCGGGCACGCCAGCGTTTGTGATCAAGATCATAGACAAAGAACACGCGGTCGCCTTCCACCCGCAATTGCGAACCCTTGCGATGCACGTTGGTCACGTGAATGCCAGCCTCGGTCCACGACTCAATGGCTAGCGGTTTGATTGGGAGCCCGCGGTCGTCGGTCTGCCAGTGATCGCTAGCCGGAAAACCGCGCAGGTAGAAATTCTTGTTTTTCCAATGTGCCTCGAGCTGGGCGGCGATGTCGGTCTGCGGCCGCGACGCGGCGGGAGCGGCCAGCGCGGCGGCGAGCAGCAGCAGGGCGAGCATCAGTGCACGCGCTGGTGTTTGCCGGCCCGGGCGGGGCCCTCGGGCGGGTAGGTGCCGACCACCTCGCCCTTTTCGTTGAAGATCGTCATCATGGCGCCGGGGACGAGGTTCGCGAGCGGGGCTTCGATCTGTTTCACGTCGCCCACCACCACCACAATGTCGCGGTCGGGGTGGATGTACTGTTCCGCCGCCGATTGCGCCTGATCGGCGGTCACCGCCTCGACATTCTCAACCCAGGTGGCGAGCCGGTCGTTGGGTAGTCCATAAATGCCGGTGGTGAGGAACTGGTTGGCGACCTCGCCCTGGGTTTGCAGACCAAGCACGAAATTGCCGGTGAGAAAATTCTTGGCCTGCAGCAGTTCTTGTTCCGTCACCGGCGCTGAGCGAATCTTGTCAAGTTGGACAAAGATTTCCTTCAGCGCGTCGGCGGTGACCGCGGTCCGCACCTCGGTCGAAACAATCCATGACCCGAGGTCGCGGTTGGGGACGTTGCCGCTGGAAATGCCGTAGGTGTAGCCGAGCCTCTCGCGTACGTCGGCGATGAGGCGCGAGTTGAAGCTGCCGCCGAGCACTTCGTTCACCACCAGAAACGGAAAGTAATCGGGGGCGGTTCGCGTTAATCCCAGATTTCCCAACAGAATGGTTGACTGCGCCGAGCCTGGACGCTCGACCAGGTAAATGCGGCGCCCGGCGGGCGGGGCGACGGCGGGCGAGGGCGGAGGCGTGGGCTGGCCCAGTTTCCAATCGCTAAAATATTGCTGCACCAGGTTGTGGGCGCGGGCAGAGCTAATGTCGCCGGCGACGACCACTTCGGTTTGGTTGTTGGGCAAGAAATAGGTGTCGTGGAATTGTTGCAGCGCGGCCCGGTCAATCCTGGCGATGGAAGCCTCCGTCGGCGCGGTAATGGCATAGGGATGCTGCCCGTACAGCAGCTTATTGAACTCGACCGACGCCAGAAAACCGGCGTTGGCGCGGCTGGCCGTGAGTTCCTGCAGCATGTTGGCCTTGCGCAGTTGAACTTCGTTTTCGGGAAAGCTGGGATGCAACACCACATCGGCCATGAGTTCGAAGAGCTCGCGGGCGTGGCTGCTGAGCGCATCGGCGCTGACGGTCAGGAAATCGGGTCCGACACTGGCGCCAATATCGCCGCCGAGCGCATCGGTGGCCTGCGCAATCTGCAGCGCGGTCCGCGTGGGCGTGCCCTCGGTGAGCAGGTCCGCTTCGGCGCTGGCCAGTCCGGCCTCATCGGGTTTGAGCCGCGAGCTGCCGGCGCGCAGCGCCATGCGCACGCTGATCAAGGGGAAGCGGTGATCCTCGATCACTACGATCTTCATGCCGTTGGGCAGTTGATCGGCATGACTGGCGGGCGGGGTGTAGGGTTTGACCGGGCCGATCGTCGGCGGCTTGGTCATGTCTATTGCCGGCGCTGGTGTTTGAGCATGTGTTTGCGCGGCGAGGCTGAGCGTGGAGACGATCGCCGCGGTAATAAGAACCGGTATGAATTGCGACGATTTCATTGCTGCCTCCCGCCGACCGGGGCAGGCGCCGGACCCGGCACATCGCGCACGACGGTGGTCTGCGCGTGGATCAAATAAGTGGTCGCGGCCCGCTGCAGGTCAGCCGGCGTCACCGCCATGAAATTCGCCAACTCGGTGTTGGCCGCCTCCGGCTTACCGTCAAAGAGCGTGGCCAGACCCAGGAGTTCGGCGCGGTCAAGCGTCGTCTGCTGCGATTGGATCCAGTCGGAACTGAACTTCGTCTTCAGCCGGTCCAACTCGGCTGGAGTCACGCCGGTGGCCTCGAGCTGCTGTATTTGCTGAAACACCAGTCCCTCGATCTGCTCCGCCGTGGCATTCGGTTTATAGATGACCAGACCGGAAAAAAGCCCGGGCGCGCGGTAGTCGGTGTAATCGGCGCTGGGGAAACCCAGGCCGCCACCCACCTCGATGGCCACGGCGTTGGTCTTGACCAGGGATTGATACAGGCGCGAACTCTCGCCGTTGAAGAGCAGTTGACTCAGCATGACCATGGCGTAGTAGTCCTTCGTGTCGCGCGGCGGCGCATGCCATGCGAGCGCCAGCGCCGGCAACTTGGCCTGAGGATCGTGAACGGTGATGGTCTTCTCGGCGGTCTGCGGCGTCTCGTCGGTGTTCACCGGAACAATCGTTGCCCGGTTCGGAATCCAGCCGAAATACTGCTCGACCATGGCTTTGGTCTTGACCGGATCCATGTCGCCGACGATGGTCAGGATCGCGTTGCGAGGAGCGTAGTAGGCTTCGAAGAATGCCTGCACATCCTGCAGCGTGGCGGCGTCGAGATCGGCATTGGAACCAATCACCGGATGCGAGTTCTGCCAGTTGGAGAAGGCCGCTTGCGCTAAATCCACATAGAGAAGCGGGCCGTAAGGAGCGTTGTCTACCCGCATGCGCTTTTCCTCCTCGACCACCGCTATTTGATTTTTCATGTTCGCCTGGGTGACCTGAAGCGAGGCCATGCGGTCGGCATCGAGCCACATGACGGTGGGCAGCGCGTTGCTGGGAACGTTTTCGTAATAGATCGTGTAATCCTCATGAGTGCTGGCATTGTCGTTGCCACCGTAGCCCTCGACAAGGTGATCAAACTCGCCCTTGGGCGCGTGTGCGGAGCCTTCGAACATCAAGTGTTCGAAAAGATGCGCGAAGCCGCTGCGGCCTTTGTGCTCGACCCGGCCGCCGACATTGAAGAGCAAGCTCTCGGTCACGACCGGCAGCGAATGATCCTCGGAGAGGACGACGCGCAGGCCGTTAGAGAGCGTGAACTGGGTGAAGGCGATCTGAGGCACCGTTATGGCGGGAGTCTGTGCGACCAAGCCAGCGGCAAAAAACAGTGAGAGGCCAAGAGCGAAATGTTTCATGGGCACTGCCTATTCATAGATCATGCCATATTGTGAATTGCCGCGACTGTGTGCGATCCAGGTAATAAGAACGCGCGCCAAGGCCTGAAGGCGAAGCGGACCGGCATGCGCAACATTCCACCTGCCCTTCAGAATGTCGCAAGGCGCGCGACAGTGGCCGTGGCTTACCATTGAGTCAATGGCTATAGGGCCGCGGCTGGAGAACAATTTGCGGGAATGGTTGCCGCGGCAGAGATGGTTTGCGCGGTCGGGGGCGGAGATTTCGTCCGTTGCGATTGTGGACGAGATGGCGCTCGGCGGCGTGGACCAACTGGCGGTCATCGAGGTCCGGCGGGACGAGGAGGCCGCGGACCGGTACCTCTTGACGGTTGCGGGGGACGAACTGGATGGGCTGAAGAGCGAAAGTTTGCGGGCGCGGGTGTTTGAGCTGGTTACGGGCGGGAGACTTGAGCCAAGCGACAGCAAGGTTTTGGGGGCGGAGCAGAGCAATTCTTCCTTGCTGTATTTCGATCGCGAGGGGAAGCCGGCTTGGGTCTTAAAGCTTTTTCGGCGGCTGATGGCGGGGGAGAATCCGGAGCATGAGATTCTTTCGGGGCTGAATAGGTTGACCTCGTTTCGGCATGTTCCCCAGGTAGTTGGTGAGATTCGGCGCGGCGATACGACGCTGGCCGTGGCGGAGGAGTTTGTCGCCAATTTGGGCGATGGGTGGGAATATGCGCTGCGGGGGCTGCGAGCGGGGGATGACCACATCGCCGATGTCTCGCTGCTGGGGCGGCGGACGGCGGAGTTGCATGCGGCGCTGGCGCTGGCGTTCGGCACTGAGGTGATCGGCGACGAGGACGCGCGGCATTGGATTGCGCGGGCGAAAGCGGGCGCCCATGCGCCCAATCTCGCCGGCTACCGCGAGGCTCTCGCGCCGTGGATTACACATTTGGAACAAAACACGAGCGGGGTCGAGGCCACCCGCGGGCTCGACAAGATTCGGCTCCACGGCGACTACCATCTGGGCCAAGTGCTGAAGACGCGCGACGATTTTGTGATCTTCGACTTCGAGGGGGAACCGGCGCGTCCGATGGCCGAGCGGCGGCGGCGGGGCTGCGCCCTGCAGGATGTGGCGGGGATGTTGCGATCGTTCAGTTACGCGGCCGTCACGGCCGAACGCGGTGGATGGGATGTCAGCGCGCGGGCGGCGTTTCTTGCGGCTTACCGCGAGACGGTCCACGCATCGGCGCCGCGGCTTGTTCCCGGGGATGCCGACGGCTTCGCGCGGGCACTCGGGTTTTTCGAGCGCGAGAAGGCTGTGTACGAGTTGAGCTACGAGCTGGCCCATCGTCCGGGATGGGCCAGCATTCCGTTGCAGGCGATTACTACTTGGTGATGACGATCAGGTGAAAGCTGCCGGGGAGCATGGGCGGGCGCTGGCGGCGTCCGCCGGGGGCGGCGGCCGGAGCGGGGCCGTACTTGGCCGCCACGGTATAGATGGTGCCGGTCTTGGGGTTGATTTCCATGGTCCGGGCGCCAGTCTCGGTTTTGATGTCGCCGAGCGGCTTGAACTGATCGGGGCTGTCTTCGTGGAACACGCTGATGGTCCCGTCGCCTTGCGAGGTGAACAGCATTTGGGTGTTGGGATCGAAGCGCGAAGCGTCAACGCCCTTGCCGATGTTCGGCGTGGCCACCACCTTGCCGTTGTCGGTGTTCACAATGGCGACGACGCCGCTGTGGCAGCCGGCGAAGACGCGATGATGCTCGGCGTCAATCGAAACACCGCTCGGACCTTCACAGGGCGCCAGCGGATAGCGGTTGAGGATTTTCAGCGAGTGGGCGTCGATGTCCAGGATTTCACTCTTGTCCTCGAGCACGTTGAAGACGTGCCCGCGGCCATCGGCGGCGGCGAACTCGGGGCCACCGCCGAGATCAATGGTTCCGGCCACATCGCCGGTCTTGGCATCAATGGCGATCGCCTGGTTGGCGTCGCCGCAGAAAGCGAAAACGCGGTCGGTGGAAGGGTCGTAAATGATGCCATCCACGTCCTTGGGGGCGGGAATTTCCTTCAGCTTGGCCAGGGTCTTGATGTCGAATTCCGTGACCGTCTGGTTGCCGCCATTGGTGATGAAGCCGTGGCCGTCCTTATCGGAGACGGCGATGCCGTGGGTGCCGTGCAGGCCGCTGATGGTGCCGACCAGCTTGGCATCGGACATGTTTAGAACCAGGACCTCATCGCCGTGGGAAATATAGAGGCGATTGTTGGCGGGATCGCCGGCAAGGTAATCCCAACCGCCGGGGCCGGGCAGGGGCACGGTCTTTGAAACGTGGTAGCCCTCCACCTGGGCGGTGGCATGCGGAGCGGCGAGAACGGCGGTGGCGCAGAGAGCCAGCGCGGCGACGGTCAGAAAGCGTGAGTAAGACATGGGTTTTTATTTTCTCCTAATTACTTGACTAATGATTCGGAATGACCAGCAAGTGAAAACTATCGGGGACCATTTGGCGGCGGGGCCCGCGTCCGCCGCGCGCTTGCGCCTCGCCGCCGGCGGGGGCGGGCGGGGCGGGCTCGAACTTGGCGGTGACGGTGTAGAGGGTATGGGTGCGAGGGTCGAGCTCCATGGTGCGCGCCCCGGCTTCGGTCGGGATATTGCCGACCAAACTGAGTTTGTTGGGCGAATCCTCGTGGGCGACGGTGATGGAGCCGGCGCCGCCACCGTTGGAGCTGAAGGCGAGCTTGGTCACGGGGTCGAAGCGGTTGGCGTCGACGCCCGAGCCGATGGTCACGAAGGATTCGATCTTGCCGTTGTCGGCGTTCATCATGGCCATCATGCCGTTGTGGCAGCCGATGAAGAGGCGGCGCGTCTTGCGATCCATGGCGAGGCCGGAGGGGTTATCACAGGGCGCGAGCGGCCATTGATGGGTGATCTTTAGCGTCTGGGAGTCAATTTCGATTTCGACGCTGGAGTCTTCCATGTTGTTGTAGACGTGTCCCTGGCCGTCGGCCACGGCATATTCGCTGGCCTTGCTGGGCAGGTCCACGGTGCCGACCACGTCGCCGGTCTTGGCGTCGACCGCGACCGCCTTGGAATCATGGTTGAAGGCAAACACGCGATCGGTAGCGTCGTCGTAAATGATGCCATCGGGACGCTGAATGGGCAGCGGGATCTCCTTGATCGTGGCCAGCGTCTTGAGGTCGAACATTGTGAAGCTGTTGCCGCGGCCATTGCTGGTGAAGCCGTGCCCGTCCTTATCGGAGATGGCAACGCCGTGCGTGCCTTTGAGTCCGGTGACCTGGCCAATGACTTGATTGGTGTCGGTATCCACCACGTCTTCGGCATCGCCGGCGGAGATGTAGAGCCTGTGCGCGGGGGAGTCGATGCCGAGGTAATCCCAGCCGCTGCCCTGGAGCGGGACCGACTGGGCGACGTGGTAGCCATCGGGGAGGTTGCCGCCGGTCTGGGCTGTGACCAGCATGCCGAGGAGGGCTAAGGGCAGAATGGCCGCGATGGATTGTAAGCGCATGCTGATTG
>JANWLQ010000105.1 GCA_025450725.1 Terriglobales bacterium | reverse complement strand
GCGTCTATGTCGGCTGGGGCCGGGTGCCGTGGAACCTGGGCGCGTGGATCAGTTGGTTCGGCCGCAACGCCGCGGGCTCGAACCACGGGTATGACGTTCTTATCCAGCCGGACGGGCCGTTCTACTTCGCCGGCGATCACGTCAGCCACATCAACGCCTGGCAGGAGGGGGCCGCGCTGTCGGCGCTGCGGGCGGTGAAGCTGATTGGCGCCCGCGTCAAGGCGGCTTGAGGAGGCGCGGGACCCGGGTTTGGCGCGGCTATACTTGCTGTGCATGAAACCGTTGCGGCATGTAGCGCTGCCTGGTTATCTAGCGCGTCCGAGCCAGATTCGTCATCGCCTATCGCTGTGGCGGCGGGGACGAAGCGCCACGCTGCAGCCGTTGCGATTGCCCTGGGGCGCGGTGATTCAGGGCCGCACCGAGGAGGACCTGGGCTATGGAATCGCCGCGACCGGAGTCGCCGACCTGGTTTTGACGGAGTTGCTCTGGCGCATGGTGAAGCCAGGCGATTGCGTTGCCGATGTTGGCGCGAACATTGGCTATGCCTCGCTCGTCTGCGCTTTGCGGGCGGGAAGCGGCGGCAGCGTACACGCCTTTGAACCGCATCCGGCGCTGCAGGAAGAACTGGTCGACAATCTCGCGCTGTGGCGGGGCGACGCGCGGATGGCGCCGATCAAACTGGTTCGCGCCGCGGTGGGAGCGGCCACCGGGCGCGCTATTTTGTACGAACCGGAGGCGGGGTTCGCCGCCAATCGCGGGACGTCGAGTTTGCGGGAACGTGCGAACGGCGCGCGCTACGAAGTGGAAGTGCTGACGCTGGATGGTTACGCGGAGTTGGCGGGGAGCGGACGGGTGTTCGTGAAGATTGATGTGGAGGGCGCTGAAGCGGAGGTTTTGCGCGGGGCGCAGGGATTGCTGCAGTCGGAGCGCATCCAGCATATGGCCTTCGAGGAATTCGCGCCGTATCCGGCGGCCACGCACCAGATGCTGGAAGGATGGGGTTATCGTATTCTGCACCTGGAGCCGCATTTGTTCGGGCCGAAACTGATGGCCACGCGAGCGGGGTTTGTGCCGCCGAATTACATTCCGGCGAATTACCTGGCCACGCGCGATGCCGAGGCGGCGCGGGAGGCGTTTGCGCGGGGCGGGTGGCAGTGCCTGCGCGGTGGGGAGATGCGCGGTCAGGCGGGGACGTAGGCCAGGCGAACAATGTTTTCGCTGATTCGGTCGGAGGAGATAAGTCGGAGGCGCGGCGGGGAGGCGGCGAAGAACGGCGTGCCGGTGCCGAGCACGACGGGGTGGATGTAGAGGCGGTACTCGTCTATCAGGCCGGCTTTGGTCAGGGTTCCCGCGAGGTTCGGGCCGCCAACACCGATCTCGCCGGTTAGCTCGGACTTCATTCCGCGTATCGTGGCCTCGATATCATTTGCGATCAGTGTGGCATTGGGGCCGACGGATTTTAGCGAGCGAGAGACGACCCATTTCTGTGTGTTGCGCCATGCGGCGGCGAATTCGCGATCGTCGGCGTCCCAATCGGGCTGGTCGTCCTGCCAGTAACGCATGATCTCGTAGAGGCTGCGACCGTAGAGGAAGCCTGTCTGGCCGCGCGTCAACTCAATGAAATGTCGGAAGGCCGTGGGTTCAGGCGGTCCCAACTTCATGTGGTCGACGTAGCCGTCGAGGGATTGGTTCATTCCGAAAACAAGTTTCGCCATGATGTAAATGTACAGTGAGTCTTGTGGGTTAGGGGTGTATGCTAACCCCCATGCTCAAACGAGTCCTCATGGTAAGCGCCGTTGGCGCGGTTTCGTTGGTGGCGCAGATTAATCCGTCCCTGCTCGCGGGGTTGCAGTGGCGGAGTGTCGGGCCGTTTCGGGCGGGGCGCGCGGGGGCGGTGTGCGGCGCGCCTGGGCGTACGGGCCTGTATTACTTTGGCGCGGCGCAGGGGGGATTTTGGAAATCCACTTCGTCGGGGCATGTGTGGACCAATATCACCGACAAGACGGTGCCGGATGTGGCGGGCATCAGCGCTTGCGCCGTCGCGGGGGCGAACACTGACGAGGTGTTGTTCAGCAGCAATGCGCGCGGGCCGGGGATGTTTCGCTCCACCGATGCGGGCGCGAGTTGGCAGCATGTGGGACCGACTGCCGGGGCGATTCTGATTGATCCGAAGAATGCGAATCTGGTGATCGTGGCGCGCTCGGGCGCGGAAGGCGGCGTGTTCCGTTCCACCGACGGCGGCGTCACTTTTAATAAGAGCTGGGCACCGGCGGCCGGTGGGGTCGCGACGCTGCAATGGGCGTATGACAATCCGGAGGTCATCTATGCGACCGCCGGCGGCGGGGGTGGGCGGGGAGGGTTTGGCGGCGGCCGGGGCGGCACACCCGCTCCGCCGGTGCTGTACCGCTCCGAAGACGAGGGGCAGAGCTTTCAAGCGATCCATCCGCAGGGGCTTCCGCAGCTGGGGCCATTTAGCGTGAGCGGGAAGACCAGCAGCCAGCGGCTCTATACCGCGGGGAGCGACGGGATTTTCCGGTCCGACGATGGGGGACGCTCGTGGGCGCGGCAGGCCGGTCCGGAGCGGATGTTCACCGCGAATGGGCTCGTCTATGCCGATCCCACCGATCCCGACAAGGTTTACATTCTCGGAACCGCCGTCTATCGCTCGGTTGACGGGGGCAAGACGCTTAAGCCGTACAAGGGATCGCCGGGGGGAGACGATCCGCGCGAGTGGTGGATTGACCCGCTCAACGCCGACAACATTTTGTACGGCGGGGATCAGGGCGCATCGGTCTCGCAGGATGGCGGACTCACGTGGGCGCCATGGTACAACCAGCCGACGGCGCAGATTTACCATCTTGCCGTGGACAATCGTTTTCCCTATTGGATCTACGGGTCGCAGCAGGATAGCGACCTGGTGGCCACGCGCAACCGCGGCGACTTCGGGCAGATTAATCCCTGGGACTGGATTCCGTTTCCCGGTTGGGAGGCGAGCCAGCTCGCGGTTGATCCGACCAATCCGAACGTCGTTTATGCCAACGCGAATTATGGGGATCTGGGTCGGATGTGGCTGGATACATTTGACTCACAGGTTATTGATCCGTTTCCGCTGCACGATGGAGTGCATCGCAACGGCAATTCGCCAATTCATTTCGCGCCGCTCGATCCGCATGCGCTTTATTTCGCCACGCAGTATCTAATGGTTTCGCATGACGGAGCGGAGAGCTTCACCAAGGCGAGCCCGGATCTCACGGTCAAACCGGGAACGCCGCCGCCCGCGGCGGTGCAAGGGAGGGGAGCGCGCGGGGGCGCGTCTATTGGCGAGTTTGCCATCTCGCCGGTGCGCGCCGGAGTGATTTGGGCCGCGACCTCGAATGGCCTGCTGTGGACGACGGCCGGCGATGCTCACACGTGGCAAGACATTACGCCCGCCGACTGGCAGGGCGGCGTGGTGACCAGCATTGAGCCCTCGCACTTCGACGCCAATGTTGCCTATGTCGCGGTGCGCCGGGGTGGCGGGCGCGGCCCGGTCAGCGCCGCCGGGGGCGCGGACGCGAACCAGCCCTTGCTCTACCGCACCCGAGACGGCGGGAAGAGCTGGCAGGCGATCGCGCAGGGATTGCCCGCGGATCAGCCTACCGGGAGTTGGATCAATGTTGTGCGCGAGGATCCCGCTACGCGCGGGCTGCTGTTTGCTGGCACCGAAACCGAGGTTGAGGTTTCGTTCGACGACGGCGGGCACTGGCAGTCGCTGCGCCTGAACGCGCCCAATACATCATGGCGTGATCTTGTAGTACACACCGATCCGACCTCGCACCAAACCGACCTGGTGGCGGCCACCTATGGGCGCGCGTTCTGGGTGCTCGACGACATTGCGCCGCTGCGGGCCATCGCGGCGCGGGCGACTCAGATCGCGGCGGATGCGGCCTATCTTTTTGCGCCGACCAACGCTGTGAGATTGCAGCGCGACAACAATTACGACACGCCCATTCCGCCGGAGGTGCCGCATGCGCTGAATCCGCCGGAGGGAGCCATCCTTTATTACTGGCTTGGCGCGCCGGCGCAATCGGTGACGATCGAGGTGCGCGACGCGCAGAACCGGCTGGTGCGGACGCTCTCGAATGTTCCCGATGCGATGCCGCCTGACATTCTCGGGGCGGTTCCGGAGCCGTGGAAGCGGGTGCCGCAGGGGCTGGCAACGACTCCCGGCATGCACCGCGTGAATTGGGACCTGCGCTGGTCGACGCCCAACGCGATGGTCTTCAATTACGACTATGAGATGCCGGCGATCTACCACGACACGCCGACCACGCCGCAGGGCGCCAAAGCCGTGCCCGGACGTTATACGCTGCGGCTCACGGTGGATGGAACGCGCTTGACCCAACCGCTGACTGTGATCGAAGACCCGCGGCTGAACAAGTTGACGGTGACGCAGGCGGGAATGGAGCGGCAATTGGCGCTCGAGCTGAAGCTGACACAGGCGATTGACGCCAGTCATAAGGCGTTTGATCAGCTCACCAAGCTTCACGATCAACTGGCGGGGCAGGACGCGGCTTCGGAGTTAGTCAAGAAGCTGGCCGCCATCCAGGGGCCGTCCGGTGACGCGGTGAGCGATCCGTACGGGACGGTGCCTGGCGCCGGGACGATCAGCCACGATCAGGGAGCGTTTGTACGGCTGCTCGTGGCGGTGGATTACAACAGCGATATGGCGCCGGTCGAGGGGCAGATGCAGGCATGGCACGACAACTGCACTAACTACAACAACTTGCTGGCGCAGTGGCGGACGGCGATGACCGGGGCGCCGGCGGGGATTCAGGCCGGGGGGCCGCCGGCGGGGCTGGACTGCCGGTAGGCGGCAGTCTGCGCACTGGACTGGCGGATTAATAATCATCGCAAGTTTTTCAATCACCGCAGCCTGTCCGCCTCCGGTGTAGGATGGCAGGCGGAGGGAACAGATGCCAAAACTCGGAAAAGCTATGGGGATTGCCGTGCTGTCGGCGGGAGCACTGTGGGCGCAAGGACGCGGGGGCGCCAATGTGCTGCAGCAATACATCAGCGTGAACGCGCCGGTGGTGGCGCTCGAGCACGTCACCGTGATTGACGGTACCGGAGCCGCGGCCCGGCGCGACCAGACGGTGATCCTGGCGCAGGGGCGGATCCAGGCAATCACACCAGCCAACGCGGCACGGGTACCGCCCGATGCCAAGGTCATGGACTTGACCGGCGACAGCGTCTTTCCGGGCCTGGTCGGGATGCACGACCACATGTTCTATCCCGCCCCCAGCGGGGGCGCGCGGGCGCCGGGCACTCCGGCGCTATACAACGAGATGGGGTTCAGTTTTCCCCGGCTCTACCTCGCCGGCGGGGTGACCACGCTGCGCACCACCGGCACTGTCATGCCTTACACCGACCTGGAGTTGAAAAAGGCGATTGACTCCGGGCGCATGATTGGACCCCACATGTATGTCACCGGCCCCTACCTCGAAGGCGCGGGCGCGTACACCCCCAACATGCACGAGCTCACCGGCCCCGACGACGCCACCCGCACCGTCAACTATTGGGCGGCCGAGGGCGTGACGTCGTACAAGGCTTACATGCATATTACCCACGCCGAGCTCGCGGCCGCTATCCAGGCGGCTCATGCGCACGGGCTCAAGATTACCGGGCACCTGTGTTCCATCGGGTTCCGCGAGGCGGCCGATTTGGGCATTGATGACCTTGAGCACGGCATCGAGGCGGATACCGAGTTCGACACCGGCAAACAGCAGGATGCCTGCCCCGCCGGCCCACAGACGAGCGAGACCCTAGCCCATCTTGAACTCAACAGCTCCGCGTTTAAGGCGATGATCGCCGACCTAGTACAGCATCATGTCGCGGTGACGTCAACTCTGCCGGTATTTGAGATCTCGGTGCCAGGCCGTCCGACGCTGCAGCCGCGCGTGCTTGATGCGCTCTCCGCCCCGGCGCGCACTGACTACCTCATGGGCCGCGACCGTATAGCAACGAGCAAAGGCGCACAGACGGAAATTTTCGAGAAGGAAAAGCAGTTCGAACGCGCCTTCGTCGCGGCCGGCGGAACACTGCTTGCCGGGCTCGATCCCACCGGCTACGGCGGCGTCCTCGCCGGCTACGGGGACCAGCGCGAAGTCGAACTTCTGGTTGAGGCGGGCTTCACCCCGCTCGAGGCACTGCACATCGCCACCCAGAACGGCGCTGATTTCCTCGGCATCGGAGGCCAAATCGGAACCCTGGCGGCGGGCAAAGCAGCCGATGTGGTGGTGGTCAAGGGCGACCCCAGCGAGCGCATTGCCGATATTGAAAACGTCCAGATCGTTTTCAAGGATGGGGTTGGATATGACTCCGCCAAGCTGGCAGCTTCGGTCGCGGGCGCGGTCGGGTTGCACTGAAGCGCGCTTCCGGTGAAGGAGAGTTGATTGACGGGGACGGGAGTGCATGTTATATACAAAGCCATGCCCACCCTGCCTCGCGCTGTCCGCCCGGTTCTGTTGGCTCTACTTGCCTTAACGTTGTGCCTGCCCGCATTTGCCTGGCAGACTGCATCGACTGGGCAGATTGTCGGCAATGTGGTGGATCCGTCGGGGGCGGCCATTCCGGGGGCAGCGCTCACGGTCACCGAGCGCACCACCGGCACTGTCCGCACAGTGGCGGCCAACGGCTCGGGCCACTATGTGGCGCCGCTGCTGCCGCCGGGCTCCTACACCATCACCGTGCGGGCGACCGGATTCGCGCCCCGCACAGCGGGGAACATCACCGTACCGGCCGCCACCACCACGACGGTGAACCTGAAGCTCTCGCTGGGCGCCAACCAGCAGCAGGTCACGGTAGAGGCCGGGGCCGAATTGCTGCAGACCGAAAACGCGGCCAATGGCTCGACCACCGACCAGATGATGGTGACGGCGCTGCCGCTCACGGCGCGAAATTATACCGAGATCCTGCAGCTTGCACCCGGCGTGGCCAGCAATCTACCCAACGCCGCCAGCCTGGGCAAGGGCACGGTGGACGTGAATGTGAACGGCGCCCGCGTTTCCGACAACAGCTATCAGATTGACGGTGAGGATGCGAGCAACTTGCAGGTGCAAGGCTCGGCCGGCATCCTGGCGGAGAGCGGCATCTCGATTCCGAACCCGGATGCGATCGAGGAGTTCCGGGTACAAACGGGCGAGTATGACGCCACCTTTGGCCGCGGAGCCGGAGCCAACGTGGATGTGGTCACCAAGAGCGGCACGAACCAATACCACGGCGACCTGTTCGAGTTTCTGCGGAACACCTCCCTCGATGCCAACGATTTTTTCCTCAATTCGACCGGGCAGCCGCGGCCGCTGCTGCGGCAGAACCAGTTCGGCGGGACCTTTGGCGGGCCGCTGATCAAGAACAAGCTGCTGTTTTTCGCCTCCTACCAGGGCACGCGGCAGACGAACGGGCAGGGCAGCACCTCGCTGCAGTCGGTCAAGCTGCCGCTGCTGTCGGCGGATGCGAGCGGGCGCACGGCGGCGGCGCTGGGAGCTGAATTCCAGGGCCTGGCCGGGCTGCAGGGGGGAGAGAAAATCGCCGCCGACGGCTCGAACATCAACCCGGTAGCTGTTGCGCTGCTCAATGCCAAGCTACCCGGAGGAAGTTATCTGATCCCGGCGCCGCAGGTGGTGCAGGACGCCTCGAACGTCTCGACCGGTGGCTTCAGCACGTTTTCGCTGCCCTCGACCTTCAAGGAAAATCAACTGCTCGGCAACCTGGACTACACGCCGAGCTCGAAACAGCGGCTCACGGAAAAATTCTTTTGGGCGCGGGACGATACCAACTCCGCCTTCTCGACCGCGGATCTTCCCGGCGCGCCCACGTTCAACCTGAACGAGAACTCGAATTTCGCGCTGCAGTACACCTATATCTTCGCGCCCAACCTGATCAACGTCGCCAGCATTGGGTATCACCGCATTTTCGGGCAGGTGCAGAGCCAGTACCCGATCACCAACCAGCAGATCGGCATGACGCCCGACTGCAGCTCGATGCCGATCGCGCCGATTATTTCGGTATCGGGATCGTTCTCGATGGGCGGGACTTTTAATGATGGGCAGTGGGCCGATACCCGGGCGTACCAGGCCGGCGATCAGTGGACCTGGATCAAGGGGGCGCACAACATGCGCATTGGCGGCGATATTGAAACCACCAGACTCCCCTTCGCCGACCCGGAGACGACGCGCGGAACGCTGGGCTTTTCGAGCGTGCCCGATTTTCTGCTGGGGCTGAGCGCGAAGCAGAATGGCAGCGCCTTCAGCAATCTCAGCAGCGCGCGCAGCCTGTGCGGCGATGCGCAGAAGGAATTCCAGGAAACCGACTACGACGGCTACTTCCAGGACGACTACCACGTGGCCAAGAACCTGACCGTGAATCTCGGCGTTCGTTGGGATGTAATGGGGCAGGTGAGCGAAACGCAGGGCAAGTTCGCGGCGTTCTGGCCGCAGCTCGCCACCAACGCGTTCCCCGCGAGCGGCAACCTCTACACCGGGTTTGTAGTACCGGCAAACTTCTCCGGTCCTTTGCCGGCGGGGGTGGCGACAAACACCAACAATACATTTGCGGTGAACCCAACCGAATACGGCAGCGTCGGGCCGCGGGTGGGCTTCAGTTGGCAGGTGCGCCCCAAGATCGTCCTGCGCGGGGGCTACGGCATATACTATGGCCGAACCTCGGCCAACGACGCGTACCAGTTTGTCGGCGACCAACCCTTCGAAATTTCCCAGAGCAACTCAGGAACGCTGGCGGCGCTGGCAACGTTTCAGAACCCCTGGCCGCCTTCGGCCCCGCCGCTGGCCTCGGATTATCCGACGTTCGTGCCGCGCACTCCCACTTCGCAGCTCACGCTGAACCTGCCGGGGCCATACTGGCATCCGCCCACCGTGCAGCAGTACAGTGTCAACGTGCAGTACGCACTGAGCGGCAACACCATGCTGCAGCTTGGCTATGTGGGCACCAAGAGCAACCACATCGAGGGCACGCAGAACATTGATCAGGCGCTGCTGACGGTGAATCCGAACTCGCCCGGGGCCGCAACTTTTACCGGGCCCTCGACCAGCGCCAGCAACCTTCAGAGCCGCCGCCCTATCCTGGGGTTCAGCTCGATCAGCCTGGCGCAGGAGATATTCCTCGCCAACTACAATGCGCTGCAGTTTTCGGCGGAGCGCCGGCTCACGCGCGGCCTGCAGGTGCAGGTCTCCTATACGTACAGCAAGAATCTGACCGACGATACCGGCAACGGCACCTTCCCCGGCACCGGAGGGACTTCGGGCGATGCCAGTAACCCCCTGAACGCTTATGGCCCGGCCTCATTCGACATCCCGCAGCGGCTGGTGGGCAATTTTGTCTGGCAGGTGCCGGGCTTTGGTTTGCGCGGAGCCGAGGCGCGGATATTGGGCGGATGGGCAATGTCGGGGGTGGTGACGCTGCAGTCGGGCAACCCGATGACGTTTAGCGACACGAAGTTCACCAATATCTACGGCGGCAGTGGGCGGGCCCAGATGTGCCCGGGGGCAAGCTATGCCAGTATTCTCACGCCCGGCAGCATCGAGTCGAAGCTGAACGATTACTGGAACATCAACGCAGTGAACTGCGCTCCGCCAGCGATCGGCAATGGCTTTAGCTGGGGGTCGAGCGGCATGGGGGTGGTCCTGGGCCCGGGCGAGCGCGACGCCGATTTTTCGATTACCCGCAATTTTCCAGTGCCGGGCCCGACCGAGGGCACGACACTGCAGTTCCGGGGTGAGTTCTATAACGCCTTCAACATTCCGAATTTCAGCGCGCCCTCGACCAGCGCCGCCAGCTCCTCCTTTGGCCAGATCACCTCGACCAGCCTGGCGCCGCGGCTGATTCAGTTCGGCTTCAAGTACATTTTTTAAAGCCACGTTATGAAACTCAAACTTGGTTTCGGGACCTCAGCGATGGGGGCGATGGCGGCGATGAGCGGCGTGCTGCTGGCGGCGCCGCCGGCGGCGGTCGCGCCCGTAGTTAGCGCCAGCCGGCTGATCTCGAGCGCCGCGCTGCGCAGCGACGTGACTTTTTTAGCCTCCGACGATCTGGCGGGGCGCAGCGCCGGCAGCCCCGGGGATCAGGTCGCGACCGACTTTATCGCGGCGCGGTTCGAGCGGCTGGGGTTGCAGCCGGCGGGCGATCAGGGCACCTATTTCCAAAATATGGTGCTCGATTATGCCGACCTCGACCCCGCGCATACCTCGCTCACCGCGACCGTGGCCGGGGTGCAGCACAGCTACGCCCTCAACAAGGATTTTCGCTGGTCTCGGCAGAGTGATCGCCCCACCCCCGTCTGCGGCGCGGTCGCGTTCGCGGGCTATGGGGTGGACGCTCCCGAGTTCAACTACAACGATTTTGGGGGGCAGGATTTCACCGGCAAGATCGCGCTGGTGCTCAGCCGCGAGCCCCAGGCAAACGACCCGCATTCCCGTTTTATGGGCCAGTGGGACACCTATCACGCCTTCAACTGGGGCAAGCTGGAGGTGGTGCGCAAGCATGGAGTGGCGGGAATTCTGCTGGTGCAGGGCGGACCCTCGCGCG
>JANWLQ010000104.1 GCA_025450725.1 Terriglobales bacterium | reverse complement strand
TTTATTTGGGAGTACCCCAAGAATCAACCCAACCAAGCTCGGTGCGGTTTATTTTCGCACCCGTTCGAGTCCATGAATATACGTGATTCCTTAGCGCTACGCAAGAAAAATTCTTATCCCACTCACCAACCGCTCGGTTGGAACCGCCATCGCCTACTCCGATAAGCACTTGCCTCCAAAAAGGGTGAAAATGGAAACCAGCCATGTCCACCCATTCGCCTTCCCCGCTGACTGCTCTCACCTCCGACGAGCAACTTCTCCGCCAATCAGTCATTGATTGGGCCGAGACCCGCCTTCGCCCCTTGGTCCGCGAAATGGATGAAACCGCCCACTTTGACGAGGGTCTGCTTCAGGAATTTTTCAGTCTGGGCTGGATGGCGATCCAAATTCCGGAAGCCCACGGCGGTAGCGGCGGCAGCTTCTTCGAAGCGGTGATCGTGGTGGAGGAACTCTCGCGGGTGGACGCATCCGCCGGCGTCGTGGTTGACGTGCAGAACACGCTGGTCAACAACGCCCTTCTGCGCTGGGGAACGAGCGAGCAGCAGCAGCGCTACCTGCCCCGCCTCGCCGCCAACACGCTCGGCGCCTACGCCCTCTCCGAACCGGCCTCCGGCAGCGACGCATTTGCCCTGCAAACCCGCGCCGAAAAATGCGAGGGCGGCTTTCGCCTCAATGGGCGCAAGTTATGGATCACCAACGCGCGCGAAGCCGGTCTGTTTGTTCTCTTCGCCACTATTGATCCCGCCGCCGGATACCGAGGCATTACCGGCTTCCTCATCGAGCCCGGGTTTAAGGGGTTCACCGTAGGCAAGAAAGAGGACAAGCTGGGCATCCGCGCCTCCAGCACCTGCGAGCTGATTCTCGAAGACTGCTTCGTGCCCGCCGCGAACGTGATCGGAGAACTCGGCCGCGGCTACAAAATCGCCATCGAAACCTTGAACGAAGGCCGTATCGGCATCGCCGCCCAAATGCTCGGCGTCGCGCAAGGCGCGCTCGATTGCGCCACGCGCTATGCCAAGGAGCGGCGCCAGTTCGGCAAGCCCATCGCCGATTTTCAGGGCGTGCAATTCCAGTTGGCCTCGATGCACATCGAGGTCGAAGCCGCCCGCCTGCTCGTCTACAACGCCGCCCGCTTGAAAGACGCCGGCGCGGACTTCATCAAGCAGGCCGCCATGGCCAAGTATTTCGCCTCCCAGGTGGCCGAGCGCGTCGCCTCGCAGGCGGTTGAAATTTATGGCGGTTACGGATTCGTCAAAGACTATCCGGTCGAAAAATATTATCGCGACGCCAAAATCGGCAAGATCTACGAAGGCACCTCGAACCTGCAATTGCAAACCATTGCCAAACTCGTCCTGCAATGAGCGCTCCCCGCTATATCGCCGTTGAGGGTCCGGTGCGGGTGGGGAAGAGCAGCCTCGCCCGCATTCTCGCCGCGCGCATGCAGGCCCGCCTGCTGGTCGAGCCCGAAGACAATCCCCATCTCGGCGCCTTCTACGCCGGCCAGCCGGGCGCCGCTTTTCGCGCGCAAATGCACTTCTTGATAGAGCGCTACCGCCAACTCGCCCCGCTGGGCATTGAGCGCCAGCTTCAGCCCACCGTGGTGGACTATCTGTTCGAGAAAGACAAAATTTTCGCCTACATCAATCTCAGCGATGCCGAACTCGCCGTCTACAACCAGTACTTCGAGTTGCTGCGTCCGCAAATCGGCCTGCCCGATCTGGTGATCTATTTGCAAGCCACGCCCGAAGTGCTGCGCCTGCGCATGCAGCGCAAGAACCTGGCCAGCGAGCAGCAGGTCTCCGACGAATACCTGGGTGAGGTCGCCAAGGCCTACGACCATTTTTTCTTCCGCTACAATCTCACCGACCTGCTGGTCATCAACACCAGCGCCATTGACTTCGTGGAGAACGACCGCGACCTCGAGGAGCTCATGAGCCGCCTCACCGAACCCACCGCCGGCACCCAGTTCTATCTCCCGCTCGGCACGCCGTAACAGCGTGGCGCGCCGCGGCGCAGCTGGGCCGGAGACGCGGGAGATCCGCGCCCAAAGCGGGTCTCGTGTACTGGCTCTGCGCTCAATTATGATTGCGCCACGAGTTGTTTAACGGGCGTAAACTATCCCTGAGGACTTGATCCCACAGGGGACAGGTACCACGCCCTATGAGCCTATATCCCTCTCCGGACCTCAAGGTCACCCTCGCCTCCTGCCAAACCAAAAAAGCCCGCGGCGAGAAGATCACCTGCCTCACCGCCTACGATTACCCCTTCGCCCGCTTGTTTGATGAGAGTGGCATTGACATCCTCCTGGTGGGTGATTCCTGGGGCATGGCCGCCGCCGGCCACGAGAACACGCTCGCCGTCACGGTGGAGGAGATGCTCATCGCCACGCGCTCCGTCCGCCGCGGTGCCCGCCGGGCGCTGATCGTGGCCGACATGCCCTACGGCAGCTATCACCTCTCCGTTAGCCAGGCAATCGAAAATGCGGTGCGGTTCGTCAAGGAAGGGGGTGCTGAAGCAATTAAGCTCGAAGGCGGCGAGCGCCGCGCCGACATTGTTCACGCCCTTGTTCAGGCTGAGATCCCGGTCATGTCGCACATCGGACTGACCCCACAATCGGTGCACCGGCAGAGCGGCTATCACGTCCAGGGGACGAGCGATGCCGCCGCCCACCAGCTTCTGCAGGATGCCCGCGCTCTTCAGGGCGCCGGCGCCTTCGCCATCGTTCTCGAAGGCATCCCGCGCGAGCTCGCTGCCGCCATCACGCGCGAAGTCTCTATTCCCACTATAGGAATTGGCGCTGGACCCGATTGCGACGGCCAGGTCCTGGTGCTCCACGACCTGCTCGGACTCAGCTTCCGCCCGGCCGCCAAGTTCGCCAGAGCCTACGCTGATTTAGGGCCTATCGTGCGGACCGCCGCCGAAAGTTTCCGTGAGGATGTCGAGAACGGCAAATTCCCAACGGATCAAGAGAGCTATCACTTTCCGCGGCACTCTTCGATTACTATTCTGTAGTGCAAGTCCTCGAAGACCCGTACCAGTTTCAGGCGTACTGCGCGTCGCTGGACGCCTCGCACGCCCTGGGCTTCATCCCCACAATGGGTGCCATCCATGAGGGGCATCTTTCCCTGGTTCGCGCCTCCCGCCGGCAGGATGAAGTCACCGCAGTTAGCATCTTCGTTAATCCCACTCAGTTTGGCCCCTCTGAGGACCTAGCCAACTACCCCCGCCACCTCGAACAAGACCTTGCACTGCTTGAAAAAGAGGGCGTCCAGGTCGTTTTCACGCCCACCCCCGAGGGCATGTATCCGAATGGCGTTGCCACTTTCGTGGACGTTGCCGACCTCGGCCAGCGCCTGTGCGGCGCCAGCCGTCCGGGTCACTTCCGTGGCGTCGCCACCGTGGTCTTCAAGTTGTTTCAATTGGCGGCTCCGACGCGTGCCTACTTTGGCCAAAAGGATGCAGCCCAGGTGGCGGTGGTCCGCCGCATGATCCACGACTTGTTCTTGCCGGTCGAGTTGGTGGTCGGCCCCATCGTTCGCGAGCGCGACGGACTGGCGCTCAGCTCCCGCAACGCGTATCTGAGCCCCGCCGAGCGCCACTCGGCACGTATCATCTCCCGCGCCCTGCGCATTATTGGCGAGGCCTTCGACTCCGGCGAACGCTCGACCCCGCGTCTGCTGATGAAAGGCACGGAGGTGATTGAGAACGAACCCGGCCTCCGGCTTGATTATCTAACCGCGGTTGACGGTGACACCCTGCTGCCGGTCGCCGAAGCTGTCCCCGGGACTCTGATCGCCGTCGCCGCGCTCGTCGGCTCGACCCGCCTCATTGACAACGCTCGGGTTGACCACGACGACCTGTATTTGCTCTAGCCAGTCGCAAATGCCGCGCGCCGTGACCGCGGCCGCGCCGGGCTCGAGCATCAGCATGTGCCCGGCTTCGAACACCAACAGGGGGCATTGGTAGTAGTCCGCCAGCCGCCGCTGCTCGCTCAATGGAATCAGCCTGTCGTCGCTGCCCGCGACCACCAGGCAGGGCGCCTGGATGCGCTTTGGATCTACTCTGACCAGCCCCAGCACCATCTGCATCGAAGCGCGTCCCGAGTCGGGCCGGTCGAGGGCGTAAAGGGCCGCTCGCCTTTCGGGCGTCAGGCGCTGGTTCAGCAATTCGTCCTGCAGCCCGCGATCCAACAGCAGCGTGCGCCCCAGCATCGGTCTCACGATTTGCCGCCACGGATGCCGTAAAAGCCTCTGCCACAGCGGCCAGTACGCCGCCCGCAGGAGCGACCAGGGCGGCGCACTGGCCAGAAAGACGAAGCCTGCCGCCGGCTCGGTCTCCGCGAGTTTCTGCACGACCAGTCCGCCGAGGCTATGCCCCACCACCACGCAAGGTCCATGCTCGGCCTGAAAATCGTGCAGCGCGGCAGCGGCATACCTCACATAGGTCTCAAAACCGTTGCCGCCGGTCCGCGGCAGATCAACCGCGCGGCAGCGGACGCCGAAACGCGCACACTCCCGCTGCAATGTCTCCCAGCTCCAGGTTCCGCCGCCCAGGCCGTGAATCAGTAAGAGCTGACCTTGCACGCACTATTGGATGCGGTACAACGCCAAAACTAGTGCAAACCCAACCGGCCCAGTACGACGGTCAACCCAATCACCGCCAAAACTATTCCAGTCACCACGACAAACCGGTAATCGCGATCGCGCCAGAACGCGCACAGAGCCAACACCACCCGCGCCACCGGCGTCAGGATCAGCACCACCGTCGCCAACTGCATCAAGCTTGACGCGTCCAAACGCAGCGCCCCGCCGAGCATCGCCCCCCAGCCCAGCGCCGTCACCGGCCCCAGCGTAATCGTCGTCCCCTGCCACAGCGCCTGCCCCACGCCCAACGCATAGAGCACGGTGCTCACTACCATGCCCCACAGCAGCGCCCGGTAGACGGCGCTGTACACATTGGCCGGAGCTTCTCTGTTGGGCATGGTCGGCATCGCTTTCATCCTAAATTCGGAAGCACGATATGGAACCGCAACTGCAGCGCTTTAGCCAGCATCCCGTAAGCCAGATAGAGCATCAGCGCGGCGAAGATCCGCTTCAACACCACCGACTTCAGCCGGTTCATCACCAGCGTACCGACGCTGGCGCCGGCGGTCGTGCCCAGCGCCACCGGCGCGACCACATGGAAGTGAATCAACCCGGCCATGTAAAACAAAATGGAGCCCACCGCGGCCGTCACCCCGATCATCATCTTGCTTGTGCCCACCGCCGCCTTCATCGGCACGTTCATATAACGGTTCATGGCGCTGACTTTCAACACTCCGCCGCCCACCCCGAGCAGTCCGGAGGCCATCCCCGCCAGGTAGGAAATACTCATGCCGATGCCGGTGCCGTTAACGCTGTACTCGACCGTCCGCGCCAAGGCCTGGTCGTGGTAGCTGCCGGCGAGTTCCAGGCGCCGCGACCAGCCGTCGTTGGCCGCCGCCGCGAAGGCCCCGGATGCAATGCGCCGGTCGTCGGCATGGCGCGACACCCAGGCGGTCACCGCCATGTACAGCATGAGCAGGGTAAACAGCAGCAGCATGAGCCATTCCCTGAGGTACAACGCGAGCACGCTTCCGCTCAGCGCCCCCACCGTGGTCGCGACCTCCAAAAACATTCCCAGCCGCAAATTGGTGATGTGCTGCTCGACGTAGCTCGAGCCACCCGCGTTCGAAGTCGCGATCACCGAGACCAAACTCGCCGCCACCGCGATCTTCACCGGCAAATGGAACAGCAGCACCAGCGTCGGCACAATGAAAATGCCCCCGCCCACGCCCAGCAGCGCCCCTAAGAAGCCCGCCACGCAGGCCGACAGAAACAGAACTCCGACGAAAAGCGGTGTATACGACATCGCGGTGAGCTAACAGTTTCGCACAGGCGAATGTGGGAAACCGGTGCAAATCTCCGCTGGCGAAAATGCTGGCGTAAAATGCCAACTGGCTTCCGTAACCCACCATGGCTCTCGCCGACATACTCTCCA
>JANWLQ010000103.1 GCA_025450725.1 Terriglobales bacterium | reverse complement strand
GGAGGACCGCCTCACCGCCTTCGCCGGCGCCGAGACGCGCGAGGCGCGCGAGGTAGGTACCGAAGGTACCTTGGGCGGCCAGGCGCAGGTTTCGGGCGTGGCGGGCACCTGGAAGGATTTGACCGACTCGGTCAACTCCATGGCCGGCAACCTCACCGCCCAGGTGCGTAACATTGCCGAAGTCGCGACCGCCATCGCCTCGGGCGATCTCTCGCGCAAGATCACCGTGAACGTATCGGGCGAGATCCTCGAGCTCAAGGAAACCTGGAACACCATGGTCGACCAGCTCAACGCGTGCGCCGGCGAAGTCACCCGCGTGGCGCGCGAGGTGGGCTCGGAGGGCCGCCTGGGCGGCCAGGCCGATGTGCGCGGCGTGGCCGGCACCTGGAAGGATTTGACCGACTCGGTCAACACCATGGCCGGCAACCTCACCGGCCAGGTCCGCAACATCGCCGAGGTGACGACCGCCGTCGCCCGTGGCGATTTGTCGCGCAAGATCACAGTGGATGTGAAGGGCGAAATTCAAGAGCTCAAGAACACCATCAACACCATGGTGGACCAGCTCAACGCCTTCGCCAGCGAGGTCACCCGCGTCGCCCGCGAGGTGGGAACGGAAGGCAACCTCGGCGGCCAGGCGCAGGTGCCCGGCGTGGCCGGCACCTGGAAGGATCTGACCGACAACGTCAACTCCATGGCCTCGAACCTCACCGGGCAGGTGCGCAACATCGCTGACGTGGCCACCGCCATCGCCTCCGGAGATTTGTCGAAGAAAATCACCGCTGAGGCGCGCGGCGAGATCCTGCTGTTAAAGGAAACCTTGAACACCATGGTGGAGCAGCTTCGCAGCTTCGCCGCCGAGGTGACCCGCGTGGCGCGCGAGGTCGGTACCGACGGACGCCTGGGCGGCCAGGCGGTGGTGCCCGGCGTGGCCGGTACCTGGAAGGATCTGACCGACAACGTCAACCTGCTCGCCGCCAACTTGACCACTCAGGTCCGCAACATCGCCGAGGTGACCACCGCGGTAGCCCGCGGCGACTTGTCGCGCAAGATCACCGTCGACGTCAAGGGCGAAATTCTCGAGCTCAAGAACACTATCAACACCATGGTGGATCAGTTGCGCGCCTTCGCCGCCGAGGTCACCCGTGTGGCCCGCGAGGTCGGAACCGAAGGCAAGCTCGGCGGCCAGGCGGCGGTGCCCGGCGTGGCCGGCACCTGGAAGGATTTGACCGACAACGTAAACGTTATGGCCGCCAACCTCACCGAGCAGGTGCGCGGTATTGTGAAGGTCGTGACCGCGGTCGCCAACGGCGACTTGAAGCAGAACCTCACCGTGAACGCCAAGGGCGAGGTGGCGGCGCTGGCCGAGACCATCAACAACATGACCGGCACGCTC
This sequence comes from Terriglobales bacterium, assembly GCA_025450725.1. Classification (GTDB taxonomy): domain Bacteria; phylum Acidobacteriota; class Terriglobia; order Terriglobales; family SCQP01; genus SCQP01. The sequence continues at coordinate 15,177 of JANWLQ010000103.1, read as the reverse complement.
GCCACCTTCGCCGAGCAGGTCACCGGCGTCGCGCGCGAGGTCGGCGTCGAGGGCCAGTTGGGCGGCCAGGCCAACGTGCCCGGCGCGGCCGGCACCTGGAAGGATCTGACCGGCAACGTTAACCTGCTGGCCAACAATTTGACCACCCAGGTGCGCGCCATCGCCGAGGTCGCCACCGCCGTCACCCAGGGCGATTTGACCCGCTCCATTCAAGTTGTTGCCCGCGGCGAGGTGGCCGACCTCAAGGACAACATCAACACCATGATCACCAACCTGCGCATGACCACCGAGCGCAACCGCGAGGAGGACTGGCTCAAGACCAACCTGGCTCGGGTGACCTCGCTGTTGCAGGGCCAGCGCAACCTCTCCACCGTCGGCCGCCTGCTGCTGAGCGAACTGACGCCCATGCTCAACGCCCAGCAGGGGCTGATCTACCGCGTCGAGCAGGACCGCCTCAGCCTGCTCGCCGGCTATGGCGATACGATGGATGGCGCCACCGAAACCAGCGCCAACAATCTGCGTCTGGGCGAGTCGCTGGTCGGCCAGTGCGCCGCCGAGCGCCAGAGCATTCTGGTGCGCGAATCCAGTCCGCGCGGGCTCGCCATCCATAGCGGTTTGATGGAGACGCCCGCCCACAACGTGGTTGTGTTGCCGGTGCAGTTTGAAAACGAGGTGAAGGCGGTGATCGAGCTGGCCTCGGTCGGCAACTTCACCGACGCCCACCTCGCGTTTCTCGACCAACTCGTCGCCTCGATCGGTATCGTGCTGAACAGCATCGAAGCCACCATGAAGACGGAAGCGCTGCTCACGCAGTCCCAGCAGCTCGCGACCGAGCTGCAGTCGCAGCAAGGCGAGCTGCAGGAGAAGAACGAGCAGTTGGCCCAGAAGGCGCAGCAGCTCGCCGAGCAGAACGCCGAGGTCGAGCGCAAGAACCAGCAAATCGAACATGCCCGCCGGGCGCTCGAGGAGAAGGCCGACGAGTTGGCTCTCACCTCGAAGTACAAGTCCGAGTTTCTGGCCAACATGTCCCACGAACTGCGGACGCCGCTCAACTCCATCCTTATCCTGGGCCAGCAGTTGGGCGACAACGCCGACGGCAACCTCACCGAAAAGCAAGTCGAGTACGCCCGCACCATTCACGGCGCCGGCACCGACCTGCTCAACCTGATCAGCGACATTCTCGATTTGTCGAAGATCGAAAGCGGAACGGTCCCGGTCGAGGCCGAGGATGTGGCCTTCGCCTCGCTTGCGCAAACCATCGAGCGCTCGTTCCGGCATGAAGCCGAGAACCGCAACCTCGCCTTCTCGGTCGAGCTCGACCCCGGTCTCACGGGCGGCATTGTCACCGACGCCAAGCGCCTGATGCAGGTGGTGAAGAACCTGCTTTCGAACGCCTTCAAGTTCACCGCCGAGGGCAGCGTCGAGGTGCACATGTTCGAGGCGACGCGAGGGTGGAATGAGGCCCATCCCCAGCTCTCGCATGCTCCGCGCGTGGTCGCCTTCGAGGTGCGCGACTCCGGCATCGGCATTCCGCCGGAAAAACAGAAGATCATCTTCGAGGCCTTCCAGCAGGCCGACGCTTCCACCAGCCGCAAGTACGGCGGCACCGGCCTGGGCTTGGCCATCAGCCGCGAGCTGGCGCAGTTGCTGGGTGGTGAAATCCAGCTCACCAGCGCGCCCGGCGCCGGCAGTTCGTTCACCCTCTACCTGCCCATGAACTTCGATACGCCGCTGGTCGCCTCCGCCGGCGCCGCCAGCCAGAGCACGAACGGTACGCTCGGCCGCCGCGTGCTGCCGCACGTTCGCATGCCGGAACGGGCGCCGGAGCTGATACCCGACGACCGCGACCAGATCAACGGCGAACCGCTGCTGCTCATCGTCGAGGACGAACCCCACTACGCCCGCATCATGGCCGACCTCGCCCGCACCGGTGGCTTCCAGGTGCTGGTGGCGCCCCGCGGCGCCGACGCCCTCGAGCTGGCGCGGCGCTACCGCCCCACCGCCATCTCGCTCGATATCCACCTGCCCGACATGTCAGGGTGGAGCGTGCTCAGCCAGCTTAAACAGGACGGCTCGACCCGCCACATCCCGGTGCAGATTCTCACCCTCGACGACGACCGTCAGCATGGCCTTGCCCGCGGGGCGTTCGGCTTTATTACCAAACCGGCCACCGCCGAGGGCTTGTCGGCCTCGCTGCAGCGGTTGCGCGATTACGCCTTCGCCGACCGCCGCCGTCTGCTGGTGGTTGAGGACGACAAGGCCGAGCAGCTCAGCATCAACGCCCTGCTGAATCACAGCGACATTGACATCGAGACGGCGGCGACCGGGGAAGAGGCGATCGCCAAGTTGCGCGTGGAGCACTACGACTGTGTTGTTCTCGATCTCCGGCTGCCCGACATGTCGGGCTTTGAGGTTCTCGAGCGGCTTAGCCGGGAGGTGGCCACCGCCGAGTTGCCGATCGTGGTCTTCACCGGGAAAGAGCTCAGCCCGGAAGAGGATGCCCGACTCCGCACCATTGCCCGCAGCGTCATCGTCAAAGGCGTCGAATCGCCCGAGCGGCTGCTCGACGAAACCGCGCTATTCCTGCATCGCGCGCTGGCCGAGCTGCCGGCTGAAAAGCAGCAGATGATCGAGCGCCTTCACCGCTCCGACGACGATCTGGTCGGCAAGCCGGTGCTGGTCGTGGATGACGACGTGCGCAACATCTTCGCCCTCTCCAGCGTCCTCGAACGCCGGGGCATGAAGGTGCTCAGCGCGTCAACCGGACGCGAAGCTCTGGAGATCCTGGCCCGCACGCCCGACGTCTCCATTGTCTTGATGGACATCATGATGCCCGAAATGGATGGCTACCAGACCATGCAGCATATCCGCGAGAACCCCGCCTACCGTCGCCTGCCCATCATCGCCTTGACCGCCAAGGCGATGAAGGGCGACCGCGAGAAATGCCTCGAGGCCGGAGCCAGCGAATACCTGGCCAAACCGGTCAACACCGAACAGTTGCTCAGCTCGCTCCGTATGTGGCTCCACCGGTAACCCTAATGAAGGCAAAAATGCAAACTTCGGCGCAGCCCCTGAACGTCCTCCTGGTGGACGATCAAGCTTCCAGGCTGCTCAGCTATGAGTCCGTACTCGCCCCGTTGGGCGAGAAGCTGATCCGCGCCAACAGCGGCGCCGAAGCGCTTGACATCCTGCTCCATACGCCGGTCGCCGTTATCCTGGTGGACGTCGTAATGCCCGAACTTGATGGCTACGAGCTCGCCCGCATGATCCGCGCTCATCCCCGCTTCAGCCAGACCGCGATCATTCTCGTCTCCGGCGTGATGACCGAGGACGTGAACCGTCTCAAGGGCTACGACTCGGGCGCGGTGGACTATATCTCCGTCCCCATCGTGCCCGAGATTCTGCGCGCCAAAGTGGGCGTGTTTTGCGATCTATATCGCAAGACCCAGGCGCTGGAGAAGTTGAATCTCGAACTCGAATCCCGCGTCGCCGAGCGCACCGCCGAATCCGAGCGCGCCCGCAAGGATGCGGTCACCGCCAATCAGATCAAGGACGATTTTCTGGCCACCCTATCCCACGAACTGCGCACGCCCTTGAATGCCATCGCCGGCTGGACCCACCTGCTGCAAATTGGCGCCCTCGATGCCGACGAGCAGCGCAAGGCTGCCGAGATCATCCACCGCAACGTGCAGAACCAGGCCCGGCTTGTCAGCGATCTGCTCGATATCTCGCGCATCGTCAGCGGCAAACTGCGGCTCGACCTGCAGCCAGTGCAGCTCGAGGAGACCATCACCGCCGCCATTTCCTCCCTCCAGCCGGAAGCCGAAGCCAAGCATATCGAGATCGCGACCACCATTGAGCCCACCGTCGCCCGCATCGACGGTGACCCGGTGCGCATGCAGCAGATCGCCTTCAACCTCATCTCCAATGCGATCAAGTACGCCCCCGAAGGCGGCAAAATTGAAATTGCCGTTCGCCCTTTCAGTTTCACGGTGAGCGACAATGGACCCGGCATCGCCCCGGCGCTTTTGCCCCATATCTTCGAGCGTTTCCGCCAAGGCGACCACTCCTCTACCCGCCTCCATCGCGGCTTGGGCCTGGGCCTGGCTATTGTGCGCAGTCTGGTCGAGGCTCACGGCGGCGAAGTGCGCGCGTGTAATCGCAATCGCGGCGCCGGCGCCGAATTCAGCGTCAAATTCCGCAGCGCCGGCATGCCCGCAGCCGCTGCCGCCGTGCCTGCACCAGCCGCCGCGGCATCGCTTCAGGGCTTGCGCATTCTGGTCGTGGACGATGAGCCCGACGCCCGCGAAGTCATCGCCCGTATTCTCGAAACTTCGGGCGCCCTGGTGCGCGTGGCAGCCTCAGTCGCTGTGGCCATGGAGATTTTTCGCCACGGAGATGTTGACGTGGTTCTCACTGATATCGAGATGCCGATCGAGGATGGCTACAAGCTGGTCGAGTTAATCCGCGCCTCGGCCGCGCCCCGCCCCGCCGTGGCGCTCACCGCCTATGCCGGGCCCCAGGACCGCGACCGTCTTCTGGCCGCCGGCTTCAAGGCCCACTTGACCAAGCCGGTGCAAGCGCCCGAGCTGCTGCGAACCTTGGCAGGTGTATCTTCTACAGTTGTACGATAAACTGGTCCGAGAGCATCTCCCTATGAGCGTTCTGAAGCATTCCAGCCTCCTTTTGTTCCTGGGCTTGACACTCGCCTTGGCCGCTGGGCTTTCGTCCCAGACGCCGGCGGCGGTGAGTTCCACGGCTGCAACGAGAAAACCCAATCCGAAGAAGTCGAACGCGAAAGCCAAAAAGGACAAGCCGGCGCCCGCCGATGCGGCAACCTCGACGCCCACCGCGACGCTGACCAGCGATCTCCAACCGCCGCCCAACACCACCGTGGTCGAGAAGGTGGTCGCCAGAGTTAACAACAAGTACATCACCTCGAGCGACCTCGAAGCCGCCGAGGCGGAACTCGATGCCTCACTTCAGGAGGCGGCCAAACAGCCCGGCGCGCCGCCCGTGACCGCCGCGGCCATCGCCAAGCAAAAAAAGGACCTTCTTTCGAATCTTATTGACAACCAGTTGCTGGTGCAGCGCGCCACCGACCTGGGCATGAGCGCCGAAACTGAATCCGTGCTTCAGCTCGACCAGCTCCGCCAACAAAACCATCTTGCCTCCATGGAAGACCTGCAAAAAGCGATCGAAGCGCAAGGCACGAGCTACGAGGATTTTCAGCAGCAAATCAAGAATCAAATCCTGCAGCGCAAGGTAATTGAAGAGGACGTCGCTCCCCGCGTTGCCCCAGCCACCCCGCAGCAGATCGCCGACTACTATAACGCGCACAAATCGCAGTTCGTGCGCGGCGACGAAGTCGGGTTGAGCGAAATACTCGTCCGCACCGACAACAAGCCGGCATCGGAAAAGGACCGGCTCAAGTCGCTCGCCGACCAGGTGCAACAGCGTGCCGCCGCCGGCGAGGATTTCGCCAAGCTGGCCCAGCGCTACTCCAACGCCGAATCGGCGGCTGCCGGGGGCGACATCGGCTTTCAGAAAAAAGACCAGCTCGAAGCGAAGCTGGCCACGACCTTGTTCGCCCTTCCGGTCGGCGGCGTCAGCCCGGTCGAGGAGGTGCCCAACGGCTATCTGATCCTCAAGGTCACCGCCATCCATCACGCCGGCCAGGAGTCGCTGGCAGATGCCAAAGCTGAGATTGATTACCAGCTTTACGAGCAGGCAATGCGCCCCGAGTTGACCACCTACCTGGCCAAGCTGCGAAGCGACGCTTTCATTACCGTCAAGCCCGGCTATGTGGATACCGGCGCCTCGTTCGACAACGCCGCCACCGACATCACCCGCTTTCAACGCGTGCTGCCCAGCGATTTGCCCAAGCCCACCGATAAGGACAAGAAGGGCGGCCTGAACATCGGCGGCGGAGGCGAATGACCGGTACCGCCCTGAAGACAGGGTTTGTCACCGAGCTCGCGCTGGATTCGACCATCACAAGCTGCTTCCTCGTCCACCGCAAGGACGTGCGCCAGAAAAAGGACGGCGAGCCCTACCTCTCGCTGACCTTGGGCGATCGCACCGGCACCATTGACGCCAACATGTGGGACGGCGTCGCCGCCGTGCAGGACGGCTTCGAGCGGGACGACGTGGTCAAGGTTCACGCCATCGTCAAGCTTTACCGCGAGAAACCCCAGCTCACCATCAGTCGCCTGCGCCGCCTCGAAGCCGCCGAATTCTCCCTTGCCGACTTCCTGCCCGCCACCAAGGCTGATGTGCCCGCCATGTTCGCCGAGTTGCAGGCGCGCATTGAGGCCATGCGCAACCCCCACTTGCAGCGGCTTCTGCGGGCCATCTTTAGCGACCCCGATATCGCCGAGCGCTATCAACTGGCGCCCGCGGCGAAGGTTCTACACCACGCCTACCTCGGCGGTTTGCTTGAGCACGTCACCTCGCTGTGTCGGCTGGCCGAGCGCGTCGTTGACAACTACCCCTATGTTGACCGCGACCTGTTAATCACAGGCATTCTTCTGCACGATCTCGGCAAAATCGAGGAGCTCGCCTACCAACGCAGCTTCAGCTACACCACCCCCGGCCAATTGCTCGGCCACATGGTGCAGGTGCTCGAACTTCTCCACCGCAAACTGCAGGCGCTGCCCGATTTTCCACGCCCCTTGCAGACCCTGGTCGAACACCTGATCATCAGCCATCACGGCAAGTATGAGTTCGGCTCGCCCAAGCTGCCCATGTTCCCCGAGGCGTTGCTGCTGCACCAACTTGACGACATGGATTCAAAAATGCAATCCATGCACACCCAGCTTGAATCCGAACCCTCCACCGGCACCGAGTGGACCAGCTATAACCGCTCGCTCGAGCGCCCCCTGCTGCGAACCTCGGAGTGGCTGAAATGACCTCGCGTTCGGGCGCTGAGCTGCCGCAGCTCGAACTGGATTGCCTACGCTCGCTCTGGGCCTTGCAACCCGCTCCGGTCGCCGCCGTGCACGCCAGCCTCGCCGAACGCGGACGCTCGCTCGCCTACACCACCGTCCTCACCGTGCTCGACCGCCTGCGCCGCAAACAAGTGGTGGCGCGTCAGCGCCAGGGGCGGGCCTACGTCTACACCGCGCTGATCACGCGCGAGGAAATGCGCGCCCGCGCCTTGGCCCGCCTGGTGGACAATTATTTCGACCAGCCCGAGGAACTGCGCCAGTACCTGCGCCTGCCGCCGGTCCCGGTCGTCGAGCCGGCCACGGTTGTCGAATCCGAACCGCAGCTTCTCGACTAATCGCGGGGTTCGCTCCGGTGCAGACGCACCGCCTGCCACAGATACCAGCTCGCGACACTTCGGTAGGGCCGCCACTTTTCCCCCGCCTTGGCCAGTTCCTTGGGCTTCGGCATTCTTCGCTTACCATAGGCAAGCTGGTAGCCGAGTTGCACGCCAAAGTCGAGCGTGGGCAGCACGTCCGGCCGGCCGAGCCGGAACATGAGCAGCATGTGCACCGTCCACACCCCGACACCCCGCACTTCGGTTAAGCGGCGGACAATCGCCTCGTCGTCCAGATCCTGAATCGCGGACCAGCCGGGAACAATCCCGGCCTGTGTCTTCGCCGCCAAATCGCGCACCGCCGCGATTTTCTGCCGCGAGAGCCCGGTCGCCCGCAGCGCCTCGTCGCTCGCCGCCAGGAGCTGGTCGGCCGATGGAAATTTTCCCCCGCCGATCTGCCGCTTCACCCGCTCCAAAATTGCGCCGGCGGCGGTGCCGTTCAACTGCTGGTACACGATCGAGGAGAGCAGGGAATCCATCGGGTGGTCGTGCTGGTCGAGCGGCAGCCGATACCGCCCCACCCGCTCGATCAGCGTCAGCATGCGCCCATCGCTCGCGCGTAGATGGCGCACCGCCGCCAGGTGATTGAACGGATAGGGAGCGGCTCGTTTCATGACAAAATCATAGCCCATGGCCTCTCTTGCGGGCAGAACCGCCATCATCACCGGCGCGTCGAGCGGAATCGGCGCGGCCACCGCCGTCGCGCTCTCCCACGCCGGCGTGCGCCTCGTGCTCACCGGACGCCGCGCCCAACCGGCAATCGAGATCCCCGGCGCAGTTTACGTGGCCGGAGACATGACCACGCCCGGCTTTGCCGACAGCCTCTTCGCCCAAACGCCTGAATGCGACATTGTTGTCAATAACGCCGGCGTCCTCGTTGTAGGCGAAGTGGATGACATTGATTTGGACGCGGTCGCGCACATGGTGCGTGTCAATGTTGAATCGGCCTACCGCGTGGCCTATCTGGCCGCGCGTCGCTTTAAGGAAAACCGCCGCGGCCATCTGATTAATCTCTCGAGCGTCCTCGGCAGCAAGGTGCGACTCACCGCCGGCGCTTACTCCGGCACCAAGCACGCCATCGAGGCGCTGAGCGAAGCGTTGCGCCAGGAGCTGGTCGGCACACGCGTCAAGGTAACCTGCATCGAACCGGGGCTGGTGATGACGGAACTCCACCGCGACTTCGCGGTCCATCCGCGCGACCAATTCGAAATCCGGCAAGCGCTCGAGCCCAACGACGTCGCCCGCGCGATTGTGTTCGCGCTGGAACAGCCCGACCACGTCAACGTGGCCCGCCTCATGCTCCTCGCCGCCGATCAGGCCATCTAAAAGTTATTTTTGTTGGGCGGGTTGCCAGGTTTGCCGTTCGCGGCCGACGCCGTGTCGCCCTCCCGCGTCAGGTAGGGCATCAGCGGCGTTATCTCGAACGACAGCTTGTCACGCGGCGACAGGATCGCCACCGCCTGCGCTTGCAGCAGCGACAACTTGTCGCTCCAGGGGTCGAGTTGGATGCGCGCCCCCAGCGGCAGCGCCGGGATCTGCTTGAGGTTGCGCACCTGCAACTGCGGGGCCGAGGCCAGCAGCGCCTGCATCCGGTCCACCCGCCCCTTGATCACCATCTGGTTGCCCCAGTGCGAGCTGATCAGGTTGGGCACGCCGGGCGCTTCATGCTGCATGGCCTCGAGGAAGAGTCCGGCTGAGGCCAGCTTGTCCTTGTAAGGCGAATTCTTCAACAGCTCCAGGCCTTTCTGGTCCGCCGCCGCCTCCTCCTCTGGAGTGCGCGCAACGCGTATGCGTTTGAAGCTCTGTTCATCGGGAAACATCATGCGGTCGTCGAAGGCGTAATCGGTGTTGATCCCGTGGTCGAGGGCGATGTGGCCCAACTCGTGGGCGAGCACCATGGCCAGGCTGGGTTCGTCCGGAAGTACGTCAATCAAGCCGCGGCTGAGCACGATGGTGTGACCCACCGTGAATGATTCGAGCGGCGAGGTCAGCATGACCCGGCAGCGTACCTCGGGGTCGAGGGTCAGATTGTTGGTGACTTCAAGATTGTTCACCACCGTCTCCAGAACCTTGTCGACTGGACCGGGCGGCGCCAGCAGCCCGGCTTGCTCCATGCGCGTGAGCACGTCGTTTTCCGCCTTCAACTCCCACGCCCGCTGCTGCCCGAGAGGAGTTCGATCGTGCGAGGTTTGGCTGTCGTCATTCACGCCGCCGCCGTTGTCCGGATCCACCTGTATATCTGTGAGCGAGGTTTGTCGCGGCCCGCTGCCCAACTGGTAGCCCCAAAAACGGGTTTGCGCCTTGAAATCAATGTGCCCGAAAAAACCGGTGCGCTGATCGGTTTCCTGGCTGTAAATCGCCACCGGCAGCCAGAGATTGGGACCCAGATTTTCGCGCCAACTGTCGAAGTGCACAAAGTGGTTATGGGGATTGGGCTCGTAGGTGCCGTCGAAGCGGACAATCGTGTAGCCTTGGTCCTCGGCCCAGATGCGCCCCACAAAACTGCCCCTGGCGATGGGGGTGCGCGGGACGACGTTGAATACGACGCAGCGCACGCTGCCCAAGAACTGCCGCCCCTGATAGCTGAACATGTAGTGCTGCTGATCGAAGCGAGTGCGGTCGGGCATGATCATCGCGGCAAAGCCCAGGGGAAAAAACGTGTGCGCAATATTTCCGCTATTGTGGTCGGAAAACATCGGTTCGTTGAACCCGCGGGCCAGGCTCAGGCGCCCCAGGAAATAGGCGTCGCTCGCCGGCACCGTGCCCTTGTCGTTATCCGGACGCAAGGATTGGATATAGGTTTCAATGCGCGGCTGGAAGGGCGTCACCGAGCGCTCAAAGACTTTTTCCTGGGCGACAATGCGGTTGACGATCTGATCTTGGGCGCCCAGATCGGGTGATCCGGGAGCCGGCGTTTGGGCCAAACCCAAGGCCGGGGCCAGCAAGAAAATGGAAAGTAAGCGCTGGAGTTTCATGGTGGTTGTTTATTGGGCCAACTGGAAGCTAACGTGGATGGTCGCCTTGGTTGAAATCGGCGCGCCGCTTTGCATCGCGGGGTGGAACTGCATCGCTTGCGCGGCATCAATCGCGGCCTGGTCCAGCCCATGCCCAAGCCCGCGCACCACGCGCTCGACCTGGAGTTTGCCGTCCGCGCCGAACACCACGGCAAGGATGACCTCACCCTCGATGCGCAACTGACGGGCTTCGGCGGTGTAGGTGGGATCAGGTTTGGAAATGATCTCGACCGGCGTTACCTGCGGCGCCTCCGGCGCCCGCGCCGCGACGGGAGCGCTAGCTTCTGCCGCCACTCCGAAACCGGAGTCGCGAACCTGGCCCGCCGGGCCGCTGCTGCCACCGCTAGTGGCCGCGCCAAACCCGGCGTTCGCCACTCCGCCCATGCCCGCACGCGAGCTGCCTCGATTGGATCCGTGGCTGTCCATGGTCCCGAACCCCGCACTCGCCACCGCACCCTTCGTCGCACCGCCGGCAGGGCCCGGCTCCGCCTGTGCAAAGCCCGATGCGGCAACGTTCCCATGGTTGCTATGAGAGCGAAGGGGTGATTGCGGGTCGCCGAAACCGGTCGTCTCTAAGCTTTTAGTGGCCACCGGCGCCACCGACTTGGGGGTGGCGAAAGAATTCAACTCGACCGGCGCGTGGGTTGGTGCCTCCACTTTGGGTAAATCCAATTTGGCGGCTTCAGTCTTGACCACCACTGGCTTCGGCACCACGGCCGGACGTACATGCACAACAGTTGGCGCGGGAAGCAGAGGTTTCGGCGCCGGCATTTCCAGGCGGGTCATCTTAATTTCTGGCGGGGGTGGGGGAGGTGGGGTGGCCACCTTTGGCGGGGGTGGCGGGGTGTGGAGGGGCGGCACCACCAAATGCACCAAATCCATCGGCGCGTGATTCGGAGGCGGCCACGCCACCGGAACCAAACTCGCGAGCTTCACTACCCCGGCAATGACGACTACTTGAATTCCTGTGCTGATTGCCAACGACGTGCGTGCGCGCTTTCGTTGGGTGGCCGATACCTCAATTAGGCTAAAAAGTGATGATTCTGTTGCCATACCAAAGTACACAAATGCTTATTGCTTTACCTGCAATTTAGGTTCCGCTTCGGACCGTGGGGGTAAGCCCTTTCAATTGGGTGGTGAGAAGCCGCGCGCCAACCGCATAGCTGCCTTGTCCGAGCATTAATTTCTACGGCGGATTCCATTTCGGTTTAAGCAAGTTACCCTAGGCAAATGCCAGCCCCCGATGCCATCTACCTCCACGGCAACATCGCCACCATGGATCCTGTACGACCCAGGGCCTCGGCCCTTGCCGTCAAAGGCGATACGCTGGTCGCGGTAGGCACCGACGAAGAAATCCTCGCTCTTGCCGGTCCGCGCACCGAGCGCATGGAAATGAGAGGGCAATGGATTCTCCCCGGTTTCCACGATGTGCACACCCATCAATTGGAATTGGGCCTGCGCCACATTCAATGCGATTTGAGCCAGGCTCGAAGCCTTGCCGACTTCCAACGAGCAGTTGAAGCCTGTGCCGCGAAGCTTGGACCCGGCGAATGGTTGCTCGGATCGGGTTGGGACCACACATTATGGCCAGGGCAAAGATTTCCCAACCGTTATGATCTTGATCGGTTTATCCCCGACCGCCCCGCCTTCCTCATGCGGAGCGACGTTCACGCCGCCGTCGCCAACTCGGCCGCGATACGGCTGGCGGGCGTTACGCGCCATACCCCAAGTCCAGCGGGTGGCAGAATTGCAACCGATGCTCAGGGCGAACCCAATGGCATGTTTTTCGAGAACGCCAAAACACTCATCGCTCGCATCATTCCCCCGCTCAGCCCGACACGCCGCCGCCAGGCATTGCGTCTTGCGATGGACGACGCGCTGCGCCACGGCGTGACTTCGGTCGGCGATTTCAGCGCCTGGGAAACCTTTTTGGCCTTCGAACAAATGCACAGCGAGGGCGAACTAAAATTGCGCGTTAAATCCTGGCTCGATTTCAACCAGCCGCTTGATACCCTGGTCAGTCAGCGGGCCCACCACGCCGCGAACGACCCTTGGCTACACACCGGCATGTTGAAGGGGTTCATGGATGGAAGCCTGGGCTCGCACACCGCCGCGATGCTCGAGCCCTACGCTGATGACCCCGCGAATTGCGGACTGCCGCAATATGAACAGGCCGAGTTGAACGAGATGTCCACCGCGCGCGCCCGCGCCGGGTTCCAGTTGGGATTCCATGCGATCGGCGACCGCGCCGCGCGCATGGCGCTCAATGCCTTTGAGGCGGCGCAGACGCCGGGACAGCGGCACCGCATCGAGCATCTGCAAGTCGTCGCTCCGGCAGACATCGCCCGGATGGGCGCGCTCGGCGTCATTGCCTCGGTGCAGCCCAGCCACTTGCTCAGCGATGCGCGCTGGGCGGCGGAACGCATCGGCCCCGAGCGTGTCACTCAATCCTATCTCTGGAATACATTCCTGAAGCGGGGCGTCGTTCTCGCCTTTGGCTCCGATGCTCCGGTCGAGCCCATCTCCCCGTTCCGGGGTATCTACGCCGCCGTGACCCGAGCCGGCGCCGAGGGCGCAACTCATTACGGTAACCCGGCGGAGGCGCTCACCTTGCAACAGGCGCTGTATGCCTACACGATGGGTCCGGCCATTGCCGAGTTCGCCGAAGCAACCCGTGGATCGCTCAGCGTTGGCAAACTGGCCGACTTTGTCGTGCTCTCGCACGATCTAGAACAGGTTTCGCCCCAGGCCATTCTGGAGACACAGGTGCAAATGACCGTGGTCGGGGGTAATGTAATGTGGAGCAGGTCGGGACAGCGAATGTAAAAGGAGGAAGCATGCGTATTACTGCAATTACAACTTTCATAGCACTGGCGGGCATGGCGATGGCCGGGGCGCAGACCGCGCCCGCGGTGGGCACTAAAATCAAAGCTGAACTTGAAACAAAACTTGACAGCAGCAAGGCCAAAGTAGGGGACAAGGTGGTCGCCAAGGTACTGGAAAATGTCAAGGATGGCGCCACCACGCTGATCCCCAAAAACGCCATGCTGGAAGGCCGCATCACCGAGGTTGTGGCCGCGCAAGGCAAGGCGGAGGCCGATGTGGGCGTGGTTTTTAGTCAGGTGACCGTCAAATCCCATCCTCTACTGCCGCTGCGCGCTTGTATCGTAAACGTTGTCCCGGTGGACACCAACACGGCCGGCGCCATGGCGAGTTTCTCGACTCCGGCTGAAATGGCCGGCAGTGGCGGCACCAGTGCCAAGGGCACGATGGCCTATGTGCCGGGCGAGTACGGCAGCAACGCTATGGACAGTAATGGAACCTATATTCGCTTCAGCCTGCAAGCCACCGCGTCCGACGAAGCGCACAATTTGGGCGGGATTATCAATAGCCCCAAGGGAAATCTGAAACTGGATGACGGTACCCATATTGACGTGCAGGTACTGGCGCCGATTGCCGCCGGCGGCCAGATCTAGCCCGGCATTTTCATTTTCATTGCATCGGGCGCAGATCGGGCGCAACCAGAAGCCGCGCTCCGGTTGCGGCTTTTACCTGGTCGAGTGTGACGTCGGGGGCGATCTCCTCGAGCACCAGCCCCTCCGGAGCGACGCGAATCCACGCCATTTCGGTGACGATGAAATCGACCACACCGGCGCCGGTCAGCGGCAGACGGCAGCGGGGCAGTATCTTGGGCTGTCCGTCGCGTGTGGTGTGCTCCATGGCGATGTAGAGTTTCCGTGCGGCGGCGACGAGATCCATGCCGCCGCCCATGCCCTTGATCATTTTGCCGGGAATAATCCAGTTGGCCAGGTCGCCGTTTTCGGCCACCTCCATCGCGCCCATCACCGCCATGTCGATGTGTCCGCCGCGGATCATGGCGAATGATTCGGCGCTGGAGAAAAACGATGTTCCGGGAATCTCGCTAACCGTTTCCTTCCCGGCGTTGATCAGGTCGGGATCCTCGCTGCCGGCGAGCGGATACGGTCCCACGCCGAGCATTCCGTTCTCCGACTGCAGCACCACTTCCACGCCGGGCGGAACAAAGTTGGCGACCAGCGTCGGCAATCCAATGCCCAGGTTGACGAAGTAGCCGTCGCGCAGCTCGCGGGCGATGCGGCGGGCGATGCGTTCGCGCTTGTCGCTCATGACCCGCTCCGCACCGTGCGCCGCTCGATCGGTTTGCGGTAATCGGTGCCTTGAAGGAGCCGGTGCACGTAAATCGCCGGCGTCACCACCGTTTCGGGATCAATCTCGCCGGGCTCGACCACATGTTCAACCTCGGCGATCGTGATCCGCGCGGCCGTCGCCATCACCGGATTGAAATTGCGCGCCGTCTTGCGATACACCAAATTGCCCCAGCGGTCGCCCCGGTAGGCCTTGATCAGCGCGAAATCAGCTTTCAGCCAGCGTTCCATCAAGTACGTGCGGCCGTCGAACTCGCGCGTCTCCTTGCCTTCGGCCACGACCGTCGCCACCCCGGCCGGGGTGAAGAAAGCGGGAATGCCCGCGCCCGCGGCGCGAATCCGCTCGGCAAAGGTGCCCTGGGGCACGAGTTCGGTCTGAAGCTGCCCGGAGCGCGCCTGCGCCTCGAAAATCGAGTTCTCACCGACGTAGGTGGCGATCATCTTTTCGATTTGTCCGGCGGCGAGCAGAATGCCAATGCCCTGGTCGTCAACCCCGGCGTTGTTGCTGATCACCGTCAGACGGCGCGCGCCGCGCCGGTGCAGGGCGTGAATCAGGTTTTCCGGATTGCCGCACAACCCGAAGCCGCCGATCATCACCGTCGAGCCATCGGTGATATCGGCCACGGCGGCGTCGGCACTGGCCACCAGCTTGTTC
>JANWLQ010000102.1 GCA_025450725.1 Terriglobales bacterium | reverse complement strand
TGTAACGAAATCTACAGCGAAATCAAGAAAGTAGCGCCCTCGATCGAACGCGACGACGTCGTGTTGCGCGTCAACCCGGAAGTCGCCAAGATGCTCAAGTTGCAAGGCGCCCAGCGGCTGCGCGAAATGGAAGAGCTCACGCGTAAGGCCATTTCCGTGCGGCCCGATCCGCAAACCCATCAGGAGCAGTTCGAGATTTACTGAGAAGCCAAGCCTATGTTCATCGAAAAACTGGAACCGCAAGCCGCCAAGGAAGCGATCCGCGCCGGGCGCCTGGCCTACGAGTGGAAGACCAAGGACCCGCATCAATTGCCCATCGTCGGCCCCGCCTACGATGACCACCCCGGACGCAACCGCGCCAAGAAGGAAGGCCGCTACGCCGAAACTCTCGACGATGCGCAGAAGGTCGCGCGCGGCATGAACACCGAAGTGTCGCTGGTGTTTTTTCTGAACGATTAATTAAAAGGAGTACTGCCATGAATACCTCGCTTCGACTCAAGACCGGTTTGGCTGAAATGCTGAAGGGTGGCGTGATCATGGACGTCACCGACGCCGACCAGGCGCGCATTGCCGAAGACGCCGGCGCGGTCGCGGTCATGGCGCTCGAGCGCGTGCCCTCCGATATTCGCAAGGAGGGCGGCGTGGCCCGCATGGCCAATATTCGCAAGGTGCGCGAGATCATGCGCATCGCTTCGATCCCCGTCATGGCCAAGTGCCGCATCGGCCACTTTGTCGAGGCGCAGATCCTCGAGTCGCTCGGGGTGGACTACATTGACGAGAGCGAGGTGCTCACCCCCGCCGACGAGGAGCACCACGTTGATAAGCACGCCTTCACCGTTCCCTTCGTCTGCGGCGCGCGCAATCTCGGCGAGGCCCTGCGGCGCATCAGCGAAGGCGCGGCCATGATCCGCACTAAGGGCGAGGCCGGCACCGGTGACGTCGTTCACGCCGTGCGCCACATGCGTACCATCGTGCGCGAGATGAAGGCGCTCACCGTGATGGGAGAAGAAGAGTTGTACGCCCGCGCCAAGGAGCTGACCGCGCCCTATGAACTGGTGCGCATCGTCGCCGCCAGCGGCAAGCTGCCGGTGCCGAATTTCTCCGCCGGGGGTATCGCCACCCCCGCCGACGCCGCCCTGGTGATGCAACTCGGCGCCGAGGCCGTCTTCGTGGGCTCCGGTATTTTCAAGAGCGAAGACCCGGCCGCCCGCGCCCGCGCCATCGTCAAGGCGGCAACCCACTATCGCGACCCCCACGTGCTGCTCGAGGTTTGCGAGGAGGTGGGCGAGCCCATGCGCGGCATTAATGCCTCTGCGATTAAGCTCGAAGAGCAGCTCCAGACCCGCGGCTGGTAGCCATGCTGATCGGCATCCTCGCCCTGCAGGGCGACTTCGCCGCCCATGCCGCCGCCGTTGAATCATTCGGCGCTCTCGGCGCCCGCCCGCGCCTCGTCCGCACCGTAGCCGATTTCGACGGCTTGGATGCGCTGATCCTGCCCGGTGGCGAAAGCACCGCCATGCTCAAGCTGCTTGCGCAGGACGGCCTCTGGGACCGCCTTAAAGAATTCGTCAGCAGCAAGCCTACCTTTGGCACCTGCGCCGGCGCCATCCTGTTGGCCAAGCGCGTGACCTCGCCCCAACAAGCGTCACTGGGCGCGTTGGACGCCACCCTGGTGCGTAACGGCTACGGGCGCCAGATTGACAGCTCCATCCGCCACGCCCAAATCGAGCCCGCCTTTACAGAACCCTTGCAAGCAGGAGAGTTGGAAACCGTGCTCATTCGCGCCCCCCGGTTCCGCGATTTAGGGCCCGAGGTCGAGGTCGTGGCCAAGGTGGGCGATGAACCCGTTCTGGTCCGCCAGGGCCACACCCTCGCCGCCAGCTTCCACCCCGAACTTTCGAACGAAAACCGCGTCCACGCCTGGTTCCTCCGCAGCCTCACAAAATCGGGATGAGGTCAACGAGCCCCCGCGCTAAGCTCGCCGATTACGCCTTGCAAGTCTGCCCGAAAATGTCACAATTTCGCGATCGGCGCCTTTTATTTAGCAGCATCAGACTCTATATGCGCGCGGGACTTGCATGCCTGCGACGACCCCCAGGGGTTACCCGGACTCGGTTCGGGATGCATGCGTCCCGCACGGTTCGCCAACACGCGCGGGATTTGACAACCTGGTTCAAGCTGCGAGCCAGTGGTCGCTGGCTCGCAGCGTATTTTCACCAGCCGAACTCCGCACTCTCGGACTGGGCGCCTCTCTGCCGGCTGGGCGATGTTACAAGCTATAATTTCAGCCATCCGCGCACATGGCTTCCCCAACTACTATTGGACCGTTCGAGATCGTGGCGAAGCTGGGCTCGGGCGGCATGGGCGTGGTCTACAAGGCCAACGACAAACGCCTGAACCGGTTGGTCGCGCTCAAACTCTTGCCGGAAGGCGCCGGCGCAGCCGCCCGCGAGCGCTTCCAGCGCGAGGCCATGGCGATTGCCGCCCTGAACCATCCTCATATCTGCACCTTGTACGAAATCGGATTCGAGGGCCAGCCCTATCTGGTGATGGAGCTCTTGGAAGGTGAAACCCTCTACGCCAAGCTCGCCGCCGGACGCGTCAGCGCCGCCGACGCCATGACGTGGGGCGCGGAAATAGCCGACGCTCTCCAGGCGGCCCATACCCGCGGCATTCTCCACCGCGACCTGAAGCCGGCCAACATCTTCATCACCCAGCGCGGCACCGCCAAGGTTCTCGATTTCGGCTTGGCGCAATTCGCCCCCAGCTCGAGCGACGCCGATGCGCTCACTATCGCCGGCCACCAGGCAGCGAATCTGGCTCCCCTGACCACGCCCGGCGCCACGCTCGGCACCTACGCCTACATGTCGCCGGAACAG
This sequence comes from Terriglobales bacterium, assembly GCA_025450725.1. GTDB lineage: Bacteria > Acidobacteriota > Terriglobia > Terriglobales > SCQP01 > SCQP01. Next base: position 4,269 of record JANWLQ010000102.1, on the reverse strand, counting down.
GCGCGCGGCGAGCCTACCGACGCACGCAGTGATATTTTCAGCTTGGGCGTGGTGCTGTACGAGATGGCTTCCGGGGAAGCGCCGTTTCACGGTCGCACCTCGGCTGACATCAGCGCCGCCATCCTCATGCGTACGCCTCCGCCCCCGAGCTCGGTGCGCGAAGGAATCTCAGCCCGTTTCGACGACATCGTTGCCCAATGCCTGGAGAAGAGCCCGGATCTACGTTTTCAGTCCGCCGCCGACGTGCGCATCGGCTTGCGTCGTCTGCTGGGCTCGACAGCGGGCGGCAGCTCCTCCGTGCTGGCGCCGGCAGCCGCATCAGGCGCGGCATCACAAGCCGCGGCAAGCTCCGCCGCCTCCGTGCCTGATTCGGCGGTGGTTCCGCCGGCGCGCTCCGCTCCGATCAAGCTGGCCGCGATCGCCGCTGCGGTCTTGCTCATCGCTGGATTCACCTACTGGTGGGTTGCCGCCCGAACGCCGGCCGCGCCGCCGGAGCTCACCTTTCGCCAGCTTACTTTTTCCGGACTGGTCGAAGACGCCGCCATTTCTCCCGACGGCAAGTTTCTCGCCCACATTGACGACGGACCTGACGGCACCTCACTCCATCTCATGTCGGTGGCCAATGCCAGCGACACGCAAATCATGCCGCCCGAAACCGGCTGTTGCCAGTCGCCGACTTTTTCCCCGGACGGAAGCATGATCTACTTCACCGAGGCGCGCACCCTGCGCGCGGTGCCGGTGCTCGGAGGTGCGGTTCGAACTCTGGCCAATTACGTTTGCAGCGGCGCCGGCGTTTCCCCCGACGGACGTCAGATCGCATATCTTTCCCCCGTGTCCAGCGGCGACGTGCTCACCATCGCTGATGCTTCCGGCGAGGGCCCACGGGTGCTGAACGATCCTCGCCCCGACGGCTACGACAGCGCTTGCTGGGTTAATGGACCTCTTTACCCCGACGCACCCGCCTGGTCGCCGGACGGCCAATGGATTGCCATGAGCGGCGGAGGCGGTGGCGCTGCCACCACCGATCACATTGTGTTGGTCGCCGCCCACAGCGGCAAGATTCGGATCCTTCCGGCCAAGCTCAATATTGGAGCCTCCGATTTGGCTTGGCTCGACGACGGCAGCGGCATCTTGTTTACAGAACGTATTCCCGAGTTCGCCCCGCCCCAGCTTTGGGAAATCACCGTCCCCGGTGGTCGCTTGGTGCGCATCACCGACGATCTCCAGGGCTACGATCGCGTCAGCATGGTCCGCCAGGCGGTTTGGCAATTGGCTCTCATCCACGCCGCCAAGCAATATTCAGTCTGGCGCCAGACAGCCTCCGGCTTCGAGCAATTACCGGGAGGCGGCACCAATATTGACGGCGTTGACGGAGTCAGTTGGCTGCCGAATGGCCAGGTTCTCAGCCTGCGCAAGCCGGGCGACAGATTCCAGCTCGCGGTCGAAGGCGGCCCTGGCCCCGCCCAATTACTACCCGAGCCGAACCTGCCCGCCATTCTCAACGATCCGATTTTCACGACGAACGGACAGATTGTGCTGGACGGTTACAACCCCAGCGCCCAAGCCTTCCAACTCTGGCGCGTTGATCCCCAGGGCGGCACCGCGGTCAATTTGACGCCGACGATATTAGGCCTCTACCCGGCCGCCATTCAGTCGCCCAACGGTCCGGCCGTCGCTTTTTACAACGGCTTCGAGAAAAATGGAGTCTCGCACCAGCAAGTCTGGTCGGTGCCCCTCGCCGGCGGCACGCCGAGCCCACTCTGGAGCGGAGAAATCTTCAGCAATTTTGTTCTGGGCATGCCCGATCAACACCATGTGCTCGTCTTGGCCGAGGTCAAGGACGCGCCTCAAGGATCGCGCTTTGAATTGGTTCCAACCGACGGCGGCGCCCCGGTAGTGCTGCCCTTGAACTGGATCCGCACTTGGGCGGGTGGCAACGTGCAAAAGCCCTTCGGCGTTACGCCCGACGGACGCGCCTTTACCGCCGTGATCAGCCGCGGCCTGGCCGACAACATTTGGGCTTTCCCGTTCGACGGCGGCGCGCCCCACGCGATCACCCATTTCACCGATCTCCGCATCGCCGCCTACGCCTTTGCCCCCGACGGCAAGCTCGCCATCAGCCGCGGCACCGCCAACAGCGACGTTGTGTTGGCCACCGCTCTCGGCGGCGCCAACCACTAAAACTCCCGGCGATGGTTGCTACAATTGTTGGGACCACCGATTTAGCCGCATGATCCTCCCTGGCCACCGTCGTGTGCTTGCCATTGTTCTCGCCGGCGGACGCGGAGAACGCCTGCAGCCGCTCACGAAGTACCGTTCCAAGCCTGCCGTGCCCTTTGGCGGACGCTACCGCATCATTGACTTCGTTCTCAGCAACCTGGTCAATAGCGGCATCACCGCCATTTACGTAATGACCCAGTACAAGGCCCAGTCGCTGATCAGCCACATCCAGCGCGCCTGGTGGTTCGTCGGCGGCATTCAGGATTCCTTCGCCACCATTGTCCCCGCGCAGATGCAGTTGGGCAATCTCTGGTACCGCGGCACAGCCGACGCTATTTATCAGAACCTCAACCTTATCGAACAGTACGGTGCGGATGCCGTGGCCGTCTTCGGCGCCGATCACATCTATAAAATGAACATCCGCCAAATGGTGGACTTTCATTTCGACCACGATTCCCAGGCCACCGTGGCCTGCATGCCGGTGGACGCCGAGACCAGTGCCAGCTACGGCATCGCCGAGGCCGATGCCGGCGGACGCATCCAGCGCTTCGTCGAAAAGCCTGAGCCCGCCGACGCGCCCCGCATTTCCGGCAGCCCTGACATGGCGCTGGCCTCCATGGGCAATTACATCTTCGACACCAGCGTCCTCATGGATGCTCTGCTCGAGGATGCCAGCCGGCCCGGTCCCCACGACTTCGGCATGTCCATTCTCCCCGCGCTGGTGGCCTCGCGCCGGGTTTATGCCTACGATTTTTTCAGTAACCGGCTGCCCGTGCACCATGGCTACGGCCACGAGCGCCCCTACTGGCGCGATGTCGGAACCATCCCCGCTTACTTCGACGCCAACATGGACCTGCGCAGCGTCACGCCGGAGCTCAATCTCTTCAATTGGTCCTGGCCCATCATGAGCGCCAACTTCAACCAGCCGCCCGCCAAGTTCGTCTTCGACGAGGATCAGCGTCGCGGCGAGGCGCTGCAGTCGCTCATCTCGGGCGGCTGCATCATCGCCGGAGGGCGGGTGAAGGATTCGGTCCTCGGCCACAACGTCGTCGTGGACGAACGGGCGGAGCTCACCGAGTGCATCGTCATGGACAACGTGGTGATCGGCCGCGGCGCGCGTCTGCACCGCGCCATCGTGGACAAGAATGCGCACATCCCGCCGGGCATCACCGTCGGGCTGGACCCGGAAAGCGACTTTGCCCGAGGCTTTCACCGCGATGAAAGTGGCATTACGGTCGTGCCGAAAGCGCCGGAAACGCCGGAGAGCCGCGTTCGCTACCGCTAAGAAGAGGTCCGGTTAGGGAAGCTTAAGTTCGAGCGGACGATCCAAACGCACGGTAAGCCGGCTGCCAGGATTCAGTTCCAGGTGCCGATGCCGCGCCAGCCAAATCCCCGCCGCCACGGCCGCGCCTACCCCCGCGCCGGCCAGCGCCCCTTCGCCACCGGCCAACAGTGCGCCGCCGACGATGCCCGATCCAGCGCCGATTTCGGCATGATGCACGTCGGTTGTCATCACTCCGCGCGGCTCCCGCAGTACGCCTTCTTTATCAACCTTGCTCTCGTTCACCGGATCGCCTTGGATCACCTCGGCGCTCACCGTGTAGCGCTGGCCATCGGGGGTTGAGAGGAGATCGGGTTGTAACAGCAGTTCCGAATCGGACGTCAGCGGACGCGCGTCCCGCACCCGCAACACATGCCCTTCGAGAATCGATCCGCTGGGAATCACCTCGCGTCCCTGGTAATACACCGACTTCACCACGCGCGCCGCGAACCCGTCGCCATATTTGTTATCGCGCGTGCTCAGGTGAGTTTCGAGTTGCAGCTCGATGGGAGTCTGCGCCGGCACCAGGTTGATGTTTGCCGCCGGCGCCGCGGCCGCTGCGCGCGTTGCCGTGGCCACCGTGCCCGGCGCGGGGATGTCCTGGCTCTGCGGCGCGGGTGCCCTCTGCGCCATGGCCACTCCGGCCGCGGTGATGCAAACGGCGACGATAAAGGGAAACTGTCGAGGTTTCATAAGCTACTCCTCAGCTTGAGCATAGCCCCGGCCGC
>JANWLQ010000101.1 GCA_025450725.1 Terriglobales bacterium | reverse complement strand
CGGCCAACCGGGCAAATTCGCCAGTGCCCTTACGGCTGTAGGCGGTTTGTGGCTGCTGTACGCCGTGTGTAGCTCGGGGCTGGCCGCCGCCTTCGCGTAAGAATCGTTGACAGAAAGGTCCCAATTGACATACAATTCTCTCTGGCTCGGCTAAAAAGGCCGAGACCCAAAGGAGAGTTGTAAATGAAGAAGTGTGTGGTCGCGGTGATTACCGCCTTCTTGCTTGCCGTCGGCGCCGTTGGCGCCTTTGCCCAAATCAACCCCACTGGATCTCTTAGCGGTGTGGTCACTGACCCCTCCGGCGCTTCCATTCCCGGCGCCAACATCGTGGTGACGGAAGCCAGCAATCACCGCGTCTACAATATTCAATCCGACGCCAGCGGACGTTTCGTGCTCGCCAACCTGAGCCCGGACGCCTACGACGTGGTCGTCAACCACACTGGCTTCCAAAGCGGCGCCTATCGCGCCGTGACCATCCAGGTTGGCCAGACCTACACCCTTGCCGCCAAGCTGACCGTTGGCCAGGCCGGTCAAACGATTGAAGTCCAGGCCGGCGCCGAGGTCATTGACACGGTGCAGACGGCGGTCTCAGGCCAGGTTACCGGCGCTCAGGTCACCGAGATTCCGATCTCCAGCCGCAATGCGCAGGATCTGGCGATCATCATGCCCGGCATGCAGACCACCGGTACGCCCCGCAACTCCCAATTCAACGGATTGCCTCCCGGCGCCGTCAACCTCACCTACGACGGCATCAACAGCCAGGACAACCTGCTGAAGTCCTCCACCGGCAGCAGCTTCTTCTCCGCCAACCAACCGCGTATTGACGACGTGCAGGAGTTCAACATCACCACCGCCGCCAACGACGCCAGCGAGAGCGGTGACGGCGCGGTGCAGGTTTCCTTCGTCAGCAAGAAGGGCGGCAACCAGTTCCATGGCGGCGGATGGGAATACCTCCGCAACGACGCCCTCAACGCCAACAGCTATTTCAACAACATCAATGGCCTGCCCCGGCAGCGTATTCGTCTGAACGAATTCGGTGGCAAAGTCGGCGGCTACATCATCAAGAACAAGCTCTTCTTCTTCACCGATTTGGACTGGTGGGAAAATCCGCAGGCCCAGGCCCGCACCCGGCAAATTCTGACTACTACCGGGGTGGCGCCATCGGCCCAGGGCTTTTTCACCTACACGCCGAGGTCGCCGCAATCCAATGCACCGCAGGCAGGCGTCGCGTGCAACGGCACGGTGAACGGTAATGCCAATAACAGCGGCCAAGCCGCCGGAACCTGCACCGCTGACTTGATGGGTATCATGGGCGGCAAGGGATTCACCAGCACCGTGGACACGATCGAAGCCACCTTGAACAGCGAGGTCGCCAAGGCGCAATCTGCTCCCGGCGTAACCGTGGGTGCCATCACCAACTTCAACACCACACCGCTGAACTTCAACGCCAATGCGGCCAGCCATCGCAAATATCCCGACCTGCGGCTCGATTACAACGTTAATAGCAAGAACTCGCTCGAGTACGACTACCATTACGCCCATTACACCGACGGCCCCGACGTGCTGAACAACGCCGACGCGACCTTCCCGGTGGCGCCGTTCAACGCCAACGTTGGCGCGCAGATCTCCAACCGTAACCTCATGGCTCTGGCATGGCGGAGCCAGCTCTCGCCCACGCTCAACAATGAAATACGGGTCGGTGGCCAGAGCTCGCCGCTATGGTTCGGCCAGGGCGAAAACGACGGCATCTATCCCAGCATCAAGGTGACCACCGTCGCCGGCGTCACCTCCAACCTGCTGATGCGCCCCGGCGTGTCCACGCTGCAAAGCCAGCCCTTCCTTAACTTCTCGCCGACCGGCCGTAATACCGCCCTCGCGCAACTCAACGACACGCTGAGCTGGCTGAAGGGCAACCATAGCATGTCCATGGGCGGCAACTTCACCAACGTGCGCTTCAAGGACGACAATAGCGGCGAGCAAGTGGCCTCCGTCGGCGTTGGTTTGAACGCCAACGATCCCGCCGCCTCCGCCTTCCCCTCTTTGCCCGGAATCAGCAGCAGCGATTCATCGTCGGCCAAGAGTCTCTATGGCGCGCTGGCTGGCCGGGTGACCAGTTTCAACCAGACCATTAACGCCAACCCCTTCGCCGGTGCCTACCAATCGAATTTCAACAGCTTCGATCAGGTTTCGCAGCGCGAGTTTGGTGTGTTCTTCAGCGATAGCTGGCACGTCGCGCCGAGCTTAACGTTTAATTATGGGTTGCGCTGGGAATATGAAGGCGTGCCCACCGACGACTTGAACGAATATAGCGTTCCTGTCGGCGGCGCGGCTGGCGCTTATGGCGTCAGTGGCTATGGCAACCTGTTCCAGCCCGGTGTCCAGCCCGGGACCGTAACCAGCTTTGTCAACGATAAGGGCCAGACCTTCTATGATTCTTACAAGAAGGGGTTTGCCCCCAGCGTTGGCTTGGCTTGGACCCCCAGCGCCCAATCCGGATGGCTGGGCAAGTTGTTCGGCAACGCCGGCGACTCCGTGCTCCGCGCCGGTTATGGCATCGCGTATGACCGCCAGGGATTGAGCGACTTCACCAATTTCGCGCCATTCAATCCGGGCGTCAACAACAATGCATTCTTGAACGCATCCTCGGCCGCCTCGGTCGCGGCTGCGCCCGGCACCGGTCTATTCACTGCCGGCAGCTTCCAGTTGCAGAACGCAACCCTCACCCAAGCGGCGCAGGAAGAGTCGGCGCCCTTCCGCAGTCCGATCCCAATCAATTCCGCCTTCGGGGATCAGGTCAATGCCTATGCGCCGGGCCTGGCCCAGCCCATGGTGCAATCCTGGTCGGCGGGTTTCCAACGCCAGTTGAATCGCGACACGGCGCTGGAGATTCGCTACATCGGCAACCACGCGACCCGGCAGTGGACCTCGGGTGGACTCAATATCGACGAGTCCAATATCTTCGAGAATGGATTCCTCAAAGAATTCAACAATGCCCTGGGTAACCTGAACAGCAACGCGGCCGCCTGTAGTTCTGCCAGCACCTGTCCGGCAGGAGACAGCGCGTCCAGCTTTGGCAATTTCGGGCTGCAGGGGCAGTCAGCCGTGCCCATCCTCACCGCCGCCTTCACCGGCAGCAAGACGGGTAGCCAAAGCAACTCCTTGTTCCACAACAGCACCTTCACCAATGATCTGCAAAGTGGCTTGGCGGGATCGATGGCCAATACCCTGTCCAGTACCCAGAACCTTAGCTTCTGGCAAAACCTCGTGGCTGCCGGTTTCCCCGCCAACTTCTGGCAGGCGAATCCGAATGCCACCGGCGGCGCGTTCCTGCTGACCGACCTCAACCAGTCCACCTACAATGGATTGCAAGTTGAACTCCGCCGCCGTATGGCGGGTGGGTTGCAATTTGACGCCAATTACACCTATTCCCATTCGCTCGGTACCGGCAACCTGATCACGCTCCGCAACTATGGCGCGTCGAAGGCTCCCGGCGCTTCCGATTTGCGCCATGTGTTCAAGTTCGAATCGCTGTATCAACTGCCTTTCGGGCCCGGACACAACTTGAAATCCAGCATGGGCTGGGTCAATACCCTGATCGGTGGCTGGGCGTGGGACGGAATCACCCGTTACCAGTCGGGCGATCGCATCACCCTGTCCGGCGGCAACGGCGGCACCGTGAATGCCAATGACGGTGGCGTCCAATTCACCGGCACCACCACCGACGCGACTATCGCCAATATGATCGGCGTTTCGCAGCAGACCAATGGCAGCGGAAAGGGCACGGTCTTCTTCGCTCCCAACAGCCTTCTGGGCCCGGGGCAACAACAAGCCAACTTCTCGATCCTGGCTCCTTGCTCCACCGCCGGTTCGTTCTGCGAACACCCGTACCTCTACGGCCCGAACTTTTTCCGGGCTGATTGGAGCCTGGTCAAGGAGACCAAGATGACCGAAGGCACTTCGTTGACGATTCGCGCCGACGTGCTCGATGCCTTCAACAACATCAATTTCTCAACTCCTTCGGGAAATTTGAGCTCCACCTCCTTCATGCGTATCACCAGCGCTTACAGCGATTTCACCTCGACTCAGGATCCGGGTGGTCGCGTGATTCAGTTGGTTGCGCGCATCAACTTCTAATCCCTAGGCAGCCGTAAGCTGGCTGCATTCCCAGGGGCTCCGCGGGCAGCGGAGCCCCATTTTTTTGCCATACTGAAAGCCGCCCTCAAGTCTCCCCATGCCATCTCCAGGCGTCTCCTTCGAGCTGCTCGCCACTTCCGCCTCCGGCGCCCGCCGCGGGCGTCTGCGCACGCCCCACGGAACGGTCGAGACGCCCTGCTTCATGCCGGTCGGCACCCGCGCCACGGTCAAGGCCATCACGCATGCCAAACTCGAGGAGCTCGGCGCCGAAATCATTCTCGGCAACACCTACCATCTTTATCTGCGGCCCGGCCACGAGCTTATCCGCGAGCTGGGCGGACTGCACCGTTTTGCCGCCTGGCCGCGCGCCATGCTCACCGACAGCGGCGGTTTCCAGGTCTTCAGTCTCTCGACCCTGAACAAAATTGAAGAAGCCGGCGTCACCTTTCGCAGCCACCTCGACGGCAGTCAACATCAACTCACGCCCGAGCTCTCGATTGACATTCAGCTGGCGCTGGGCGCCGACATCATCATGGCCTTCGATGACTGCACTCCCTACCCGGCGACCGAGCCCCAGGCGCGCGCCTCAATGGAGCGCACCCACCGCTGGGCGCGGCGTTCGCTCGATCGCTGGCAGGCGCGCCCGCCCGCGGCGACCAGTTCGCTTTTCCCCATCGTCCAGGGCGGCATGTATCCCGAGTTGCGCCGCGAGGCGGCGCAGCGCCTGGTCGCGCTCTCCGGTTCCGGCGAGCCTGTCGCCGGCTTCGCCATCGGCGGGGTTTCGGTGGGCGAGCCGCGGGAGCTGAGCTTCGAGGCGGTCAAAGCCGCCATTGCCGAATTGCCCCACGACAAGCCGCGCTACCTCATGGGCGTGGGCACGCCCGAGGAACTCCGCCAGTACGCCGCCTTGGGCATTGACATGATGGACTGCGTGCTGCCCACCCGCAACGCCCGCAATGGGCTGCTGTTCACCACCGAAGGTACGGTGTCCATCAAGAACGCCCAGTACGCGCGCGACGCGCGTCCGCTTGACCCGAATTGCGGCTGCAGTGCATGCCGGCGCTATTCCCGCGCCTACCTCCGGCACCTCTATCAGAGCGGTGAAATATTAGCCAGCGTACTGAATACCGAACACAATCTGCATCATTACCTTGACACCATGCGGCAACTCCGTCATGCTATCGAGCTTGGGCCTTAGCTGGCCCTTTTTTTGAGCAAGATCGGCTACAATGGGAGCAATTATCGTGCAAACAGCCGCTCCGGCGGGCAACTCGATCGGCCTGTTAATGATACTGGCCGTTTTCGCCATTTTTTACTTTCTGCTGATTTTGCCGGTGCAACGGCGGCAGAAGCGGACGCAGAAAATGATCCGGGAGCTGAAGAACGGCGACCGGGTGGTGACCTCCGGCGGTATGCGGGGCACGATCATTAGTTTGAAGGACGACAGCGTGCAGATCCGGGTCGAGCCCGACAAGGTCAAGCTCGAGTTCGTGCGCTCCGCCGTCGCCCACGTTATGAAGGAAGACGAAAGCAATAAGCAATAGCCCATGCGACGTACACTTTTCTATAAAAGCTTGTTCATTGTTGGGGTGGTGATCGTGTGCCTGTTGGCCGTCACCGGGATTCCCAAGGGTCTCGGCTGGCAGGCGTGGAAAACCTCGATCGCCGGCAACATTCACCTGGGGCTCGATCTTCAAGGCGGAACCTATCTCATTCTTAAGGTCAACGTCGATGAGGCCGTGGCCGCCGAGACGAATCAGGCCCAACAGCGCCTGCAGGCCGCCCTCGCCAGCAAAGGCATCCCCTACACTTCGATCCGCCAGCCCGACCCCGTCAAACGGCCTGCCGTGATTGACGTCGAAGGCATTCCGCCCACCCGCTCCGGCGATTTTCGCACCGTACTTGAAGATACGACCATCGTGGGGCCGAACTATGACGTCCGTCCCACCTCCAACGGCAACTACGAACTGGTGCTGAATTCCGCCACGACGTCGCAAATTAAGGACCATGCCCTCACCCAGTCCATCGAGACCATCGGCAACCGCGTCAACGAGCTCGGCGTGACCGAACCCACCGTGCAACAGCACGGCTTGGGCGATTACGAAATTCTGGTCGAGCTGCCCGGCGTCACCGATCCCGATCGGGTGAAGCAGATCATGCAGGAGACCGCGCAACTGCAATTCCGGCTGGGCGAAGGCGGACCGTTTTCCTCCGAGGCCCAGGCCCGCGCCCAGTATGGCGGCGTGCTGCCGGAAGACAGCCAGATCCTGCCCGGTCGCAACATCGGCGGGGCGAGTTCCTCAAGCTCCGCGACCGACTGGTACGTTGTTTCCCGCTCCTCGGTGGTCAGCGGCCAGGACCTGCGCGATGCCCAGCCCACCACCGACAACAACGGCCAAATGGAGGTCAGCTTTAACCTGACCCGCGCCGCCGGCCAGCGCTTCGGCGATTTCACCGCGGCCAACATCAATAAGCCCCTGGCCATCGTGTTGGACAATCAGGTCCAAGAGTACGCCAACATTCAGGCCCGCATCGAAGACTCGGGCCGTATCACCGGCACCTTCTCCCGCCAGCAGGCGTCGGATTTGGCGCTCATCCTGCGCAGCGGCGCTCTGCCCGCCTCCATCTCCTACCAGCAGGACGAAGAGGTTGGACCATCACTTGGCGCCGACTCCATTCATGCCGGCATCATCGCTGCCCTGACCGGATTCTTGCTGGTTGCCGGCTTCATGCTCTTCTACTACCACGGTGCGGGCATCAACGCTGTTCTGGCGCTGGTCCTCAACCTGGTCATCCTGATGGCTTACATGTCGCTGGTCTCGGCGACGCTGACCTTGCCGGGAATCGCCGGTATCATCTTAACCATTGGTATGGCGGTCGACTCGAACGTCCTCATTTTCGAGCGCATCCGCGAGGAAATGCGCCACGGCAAGAGTGTGCCCGCCTCGGTGGACATCGGCTTCCGGCAGGCCTTCATCACTATTTTGGATACCCACGTCACTACAGTGGTCAGCGCCATTTTTCTGTTCTTGTTCGGCACCGGTCCGATCAAAGGGTTTGCCGTCACCCTGACCGTCGGATTGATCGCCAATCTTTTCACCGCGGTCTTCGTCTCGCGCGTGATTTTCGACTACGTCCTGATGCGCCAGCAGGGCATACGCGGGGCCAAATTGAGCATCGGCTAGGCATTTAATTTCAACGTAGGGAACTTTTTTTACCGCAACGGAGTCTACCGGGGAAGGCCAACCCGGCTTGAAGTTGCGCAAAGGGCTGGGAATGGAATTTTTTCGCGATACTGACATCGATTTTCTGGGTAAGAAGTGGTATTTCCTGACCGTAACCATGGTCCTGTTTGTTGTGGGCATGGTTGCGCTGGCGATCCATCACGGTCCGGACATGGGCATTGATTTCACCGGCGGCACACAAATGGACGTGAAGTTCTCGCGATCGGTTCCCTCCGAACAGATCCGCAGCGGACTGCAAAAGGCCCATCTCGGGGATTTCTCCCTGCAGCCGATCAACGGACCCGGATCAAATGAAGTGCTGATCTCCGCGCCCCTCACCGCCGCCAGCCAGGCCGACCTGAACCGTAACCGCGATGAAATCGTTTCGGTACTGTATCAAGTTTCGGGCGGCGCGGCGCCCCAGGGCAAGCTCGACATCAACGCCATCGGTCCGGAGACGTTCACCAATTGGCTGCTGCAAAAAGATCCCGACGGCTACATGGGTCTCGGTGCGCAGGCAGCCACGCAGCGCTACAGCGCCATCGCCGACGCCTTGATCAAACAGCGGCGGGATGTGCAATACAGCGGCGCCTTCCCGTCGTTTGATGCGCTCGCCACCGCACCCGGCGATGCACAAATCGCCAAGCTCGCCGCTCAGGACTTTTTCCTCGGTCCCTTCTCCGTGCGCTCGACCCAGAGCATCGGCCCCCAGGTAGGCTCGGAGTTGCGCGACCAGGCGCTGCGCGCGGTGCTCTACTCGCTGGGCGCGATGCTGATTTATATTGCATTCCGGTTCGAGTTGATTTACGGTATTGCGGCAGTGGTCGCCGTATTCCATGACGTTTTAATCACGCTGGGAGTCTTCTCCCTCGCCCGCCTGCCCATTGATCTGACCGTGGTGGCGGCGTTTCTGACCTTGGTTGGTTATTCCATGAACGACACCATCGTCGTCTTCGACCGCGTGCGGGAAAACCTGCCCATCATGCGGCGCGACAAACTTTCGGTGGTTGTGAACAAGAGCATTAACCAGACGCTGAGCCGGACGGTGTTGACTTCGGGCTTGACCTTCCTCTCGGTGCTGTCGCTGCTGGTGCTGGGCGGGGAAGCGCTGCGCGGCTTCAGCTTCGCCATGACGTTTGGCATTTTGGTTGGAACCTATTCATCGATTGCCGTGGCGGCGCCTATGATGGTCGCCTACATCGAATCGCGTAACCGAAGGCTGCCGAGCGCGAAGTCGGCTAAACCCGTTCCGGCGGCGGCGCGCCGGGGATAGCGGGTTAAAAGTCTGGATCGTAGCTGTTAATTCTGCCAGGGGAGCAAACAAATGTTTGAGCAGAGTTTGGTCGAAACTTCACACCGGGTTGGCACACGCAAGCCGGCCACGATTATCACCTCGCTGGCCATCCAGTTGGGGGTGATCGCGGCAGTGGCAATTCTGCCGTTGATTTACTACAGCGTGCTTCCGTCGTCGAGCATGATGGCATTCTTGAGCGCGCCACCTCCGCCGCCTCCGCCTCCGCCCCCGCCCCCGCCGACGCCTAAGGTCGAGATCCACAAGATTGTCAGCGAGGTGACCAATACCAATCAACTGGTCGCCCCGCGCGCCATTCCGCAGGGCATCACCCGCATCGTCGAGAGTGCGCCGCCGCCGCCCGTCTCCATGGCCTCAACCGGTGGGGCCTCGAGCCTGTTGGGCGCCTTGAGCGATACCGCGCCGCCGCCCCCGCCCCCGCCGCCGGTCGAGAAACCCGTGCCGGTCGGTGGCTCGGTGCAAGAGGCGCTGTGCATTAGTTGCCCCAAACCCAACTATCCTCCGATCGCCCGGCAAGCCCACATCCAAGGCACGGTGGTGCTCCACGCCATCATCGCCAAGGATGGAACCGTGAAAGAGTTGACCGTCGTCAGTGGCAACGCCATGCTGCAGGGCGAAGCCGAACGCGCCGTGCG
>JANWLQ010000100.1 GCA_025450725.1 Terriglobales bacterium | reverse complement strand
TAGGCGCCAAAAATCTGCATAGCAGCGTGGGAATCTTTATTGTACTAGGTGGCGGGGGTGATGGGGCGGTGCAGATCGACCGCGATCAACGCGGCCAAGGCCGCGATGGGAGCCACGACGGCGTTGCCACCAAAACGCGCCTCGCCAAAGACGCCCAGCACCGCCCCCATCAGGAACGCCAGCCACAGGCCTCCGGTTAGAATTGCCTGCCACAACAGGCGATGGCGAGCCGCTTCGCGCCAGCGGGCTCGCGGCGCAATCGAAGCTGGACGGTCATGAAGCCAAAACAGGTACCCGATTAGAGCTTCGGCCAATTTCGAGAGCGTGCCGGTGACATAGGTCGAATAGACGCGTTCTTCGCCGATGCGGGTGATCGTTACGGTTTGCATCCCCATGGCCAGCGCCGGTATGGCCACGGGCCACGCCAGCGTCGCCGGCGTGACCGGAGGCAGCACCAGCATTGCGGCCAGCACAATCAGCTCGAGCGCGAGCACCAGCGACAAGCGGAAATGCCAGTGACGGCGGCGGCCGATCTCGGTCAACCAGGCGCCGATCATCAGGCCGGCCATGAAGGCCGCAATGGGCCAGCCGTGGCGCAGCACGCCGAACCAGCGGTGACCGGCGACGTCGCGCGCCAGCGAGGCGGTGTTGCCGGTCATGTGCGAGGTGTAGACCTGGGTGAGCAGCAGGTAGCCGAGGGCATCCACAAACCCGGCGATCAGGCCCAGCCAGATCGCGGCCAGCGCACGGCCGTAGTCTCCAGCGGGTGGACGCGGGCGGCCTCTCGACATTAGTTTCGATTCTACAGCGGCACCGGATCTACAGCGGGGCATCGTGAGGCGGCATCCAACGATAAGGAGGTGTTCCTATGGACAATGGCAAAAAGGACCAGATGAAAGGCGAAGTAAAGGACCTAAAAGGTCGGGTTGAACGAAAAGCCGGTGAATGGACCGGTAATCCCTCTACGCAAGTAAAGGGCGCTGCCGATCAGTTGGCCGGAAAGGCGCAAAAGGCCGCAGGCAAGATCAAACAAGCGGCTGACGACGAGGCGAAACGAGAGAGAGATGAGAAGGCGGCTTAAATTTTAGTTGCGCCTGACCTTACGTCAGGGTCGACACTGTTGGAATGGCTCCTGCAATTGCCGACCAACGGTTCTCCTTGTTAATAGATGGCGTCGAGATTCCGGCGGCGTTCACAACGCCGCCGAAACCTCGTTTGGCGTTGTTGCTCATCCCCGGGTCGCTGAACTCGGATGTGGATGGGAACTTCGCGCCGATGTTTCCCGGCCAGCCGGCCTCCACTCCGCACATGTACAAAGATCTCGCCGAGCAGTTGGGCGCGCTGGGGGTGGCGGTGCTGCGGTTTTCGAAGCGAGGCCCGGGCACGGGTGAAGTGGTGCGCGATAAGGAACTGGCACGGGCCAGCTATCAACAATTCGGCCAGCGGGTTCGTGTGGCAGATGCGTTTCTCGGTGAATTGCGGCGGCGAATGCCCGAAGCGCCAATCACCATCGCCGGACACAGCGAAGGATCGGTAGTGGCGACATTATTGGCGCAGCGGAAGCCGGATCTGGTTTCGAAGCTAATTTTGCTGTCGGGACCGGCCAAGCCGCTGCTGAAACTCATGATCTGGCAGCAATTTCTGAACGGCGCGGCGGGGCAGGCGGCTTACAACGAGGCAATGGGGTGGGCCGAGGATTACGCCGCAGCGCGGCCGGTGCCGACCGATGTTGCGCACAATCCGCTGGCGGGGATGTTGGGATTTTTTTCGCAGCCCAACTACGCCGTTTATCTGCGCAGCCTGGAACAGGTGGACCCGGTGGAAGAACTCGCCAAGACCACGCAGCCGGTGTTGATCGTCCAGGGCGGGCGTGACACGTCAGTGCTGCCGGCGAACGCCGATTTGTTGCTCGCGGCGCGACCCGACGCGCGCGTGGCGCGTCTTTCGGAGCTGCAGCACTTCTATAAGCCGGCGGCGGAGGGTCTATCGCCGATGGAGTCATTCATGCTCGATGGGCCGAGCGATGCAGCCGTGGCGGCGACAGTGGCGGATTGGGCCGGGGGTGTCGCCGCTTCGAGCCCCGCATGATAGGTGCGCGTTCGATTGCGGCCGGCATTTTTGGCGGCGTAAAGGGCAACGTCGGCTTCAGTCAGAAGTTGCTGCCAACTGTCTTTGCCGCTTGTTGCGGCAGGCCAGGCCGCCGCGGCAATGCCGAAGCTGGCGGTGATGCGCACCGGCCTTGAATCCAACTTGAAGAAGTGCCCGCTCAAGGCAGTGCGGAGGCGCTCCACCCGCTCGAGCCCGGCGGCGACCGAAGTTTCAGGCAGCAGAAAAAGGAACTCCTCGCCGCCCAAACGACCGACGATATCGCTGGCGCGCAGCCGTTCGGCGAGGAATGCGCCCGCTTGGGCGAGCACGGCATCCCCGGCGGGGTGGCCGAGCGTGTCGTTTAACTGCTTGAAATGGTCGAGATCCATAAGTACCATGACTAGCTCCTGGCGGGAGCGGTGCGCGCGGGCCAACTCCGCGAGGCAGGCCGCCTCGAGACCGCGGCGGTTGAGCAGATTGGTGAGCGGATCGGTGGCGGTCATGCGGCGCAAGTGGGAGTGGAGGCGGACGTTCATCATCCAAATGAACGCCAGCGGGAGCACCGAGCAGGAGACCACGTAGACGAAGCCGCTGGCGTCCTCAAGCACGGGCGCGACCTGGCCCGGCATGTGGCCGGTCCAGAAATAAACGGCCACGCGCAGCCCCTCCACGACTGCGTACGCGGCGAAGAAAATCGCCATGGCGCGGCGCGGCCAGCGTGTTTCGAGGTCGGTAGAGGCCGCCAGCAACCAGGCCGACAGGCTGGTTTCGACCGCCAGGACCAAATCCACCATGGTTGCGGCCAGGTCGGGATGGGGCTGGTAAGCGCCGGCAATGACGAATGGCAACACTGCGATTACGAGGAGGGCGGAGAGCCATAGGGTGCGGCGGCCATGGCCAGCGCTGATTGGCGCAGTGCCGTAGGGAGCCTGCGTTAGGTGCACAACGCAGAACTGGAAGAAGAAGTACCCGACCGGCGCCGCCTCCATCGCCAGGCCGACGCCCAACCACAGCGGCAGGCGATGATCGGCGAAGGCCAGAAGCGCGCCCACGAGGCCCGACGTATATCCGGCGGCGATGTAGCGTAGCGCGCGGTTGGAGCGGTCCTGCCACGCCATCGCGCCGAGCACGAGGGCAAAGCAGACCAACTGCACATTTTGAACGAAGCCGATTGCGTATGTCAGCAAACGACTTACTGTAACACTAGTGCGCCGAGGTCGCCAATTCGCCCTGTGACTGGAGCTGGGTCAGGCCATGGCTCGAACCTTTGCGCGCCGGCCACACGGGGTAGGCCAACTCGGGCATGGGCTTGGCCTGGAACACCTTGCGAGTTTGCCCGGCGATCCAGCGCGCCCAGGTGTTGGCCTTTTTGCGGCGCGCGCTGTCGGTCGAAATGCCAGTCGAGGCGTACATTTGGCGATACAGCTTCGAGAGGAGTACGAACGCCACGCGCGAACGCAGGGAGGGAGTGCAGGCGGAACGCTTCCAGACGGCGCTGAGTTTGTAGAAGCGATCCCACACGGCCTGGGTGCGTTCACGGATTTCATCCGAGCTCATGGTCGGGTGGGGGGTGAACATTTTGGGGCGGATCGCGGCGGGGATCATCCAATACCGCGTGATCGGCGTGCCCTCAACCGCGGGCGGAGTGTCGCCGTGCTCCTTTTCCCAGCGGGCGAAATCCACGGTGCCGGGGAAGGGCGTCATCATCACGAACTGCGCAAACGTCACGCCGGCCTGCATCGCGAGCGCGACGGTGGCGTCGAAGGTCGCGGGGCGATCGGTTGGGAGGCCGAAAATAAAGGAGCCGAGCACGTGCACGCCATGTTCGCGGAAGGCCTGCAACTGTTGGACCAGCCGATCCCCGGAGTAGTTGAAATCTTTGTAAACGGCCTTCAGCCCCTCGGGCGTGACCGCCTCGACGCCGACCAGCGCGCCTTTTATGTTGGCCTTGCGCATGGCCTCGAGATAGGTTGGATCTTCGGCGCTTTCCATGGTGATCTGGGTGAAGAAGACCATGTCCTTCGGAAGTTTGGCGAGCTCGGCCATCAGGGCGAAGCGTTCGGCGCGAATCTGGCGGAGTGATTCCAGCTTCTCGGTATTGCCCTGGGCCTCGGCGAGGCGCAGGTCGGTCAAGGTCACGGGGTAAAAATTGTCGTCGGCCAGCGCGATGAAGCGGAAGCCCTTGCGGCGGAGGTCAATGATTTCTTCGATCACCGACTCGAAGGCGCGCTGGCGCGGACGCTGTCCATCGGTGCGCCAGACGGAGCAGAACGAGCAGTGTTTGGGGCAGCCGCGGATGGTCTGCACGGAGGCCCACATGTATTTGTCGGCCTGCATTAAATCCCAGCGCGCGGCGATGAATTCGCCGCCTTCGATGCGGCCGCCGTCGTACATGCGCTGGGCACGTCCGGCGGCGAGATCGGTGAGCGCCATGCCCCAGGCTCGATCGCCGTCGCCTTTGATGACGATGTCGGCGGCGCCGCGCTCAAACGGCTCCTCGGGATAAAGGGTGGCGTGGATGCCGCCGTAGACCACGGTCGCACCGCGCTCGTGCGCGATGCGACCGACGGCATAGCCGCGCAGCGCATTGCCAGTATGGACGCTGATCCCAACGACGTCGCCCGCCTTAATCGTCTCGGGGTCCATCTGCTCGAGGCATTCGTCGATCAGGATCGGATCGCCCATGGAGCGGGGCGTGGCCGCCGCCAGCACGAAGAGCCACCGGGGCGTAATGACAGCCGTGCCAAACGAACTGTCGCTTGGGTTGATCAGGAAAATGCCCATAGCGCCTATTGTGGGCGCATCGGAAGCGGAATTGGTGAAGAATCGGCGCGGGCGCTAAAGTTTTTCCACTGCCCTGAACATGTCGCACGATGACATTTTGTCAGTTTGGTACGGCTGCCAATACGGCCGCTGAGGCGACAACTCGTCGGTTGGCGTCGGGCGAATCTGGATGCGAATCGTTTGGCCACCCGGCACGACCGAGGGGAGCGCCTCCGTGCCCAGGTAGCACGAGCGGAAGCGGCGAGTGAAGCAACGGGCCGCGGCAGTTCGCCGGATAGTGTCGGACCTAGTGGCGGAATTTCTGCGGGCGTGGCTTCGGCGGAGTGAATTGGCGCGCGGGCGGACGCGCTTGGCAGCGCTGCCGGCATTTCATATGGGGCGGCCGCGCGTTGATTTCGCTGACCGCGAGCAGTTGGAGCAGACCATGAACGCGGGTAGGGATGACAGAATTGTGGCGGCCAGGAGCGAAAAGACGACGGGCGAAACTGACCGCGTAAATGCCACCGAACGAGGCGGGGTGCTTCCCCGCCTCGTTCGAAGGTGATTACTCGGCGACTTTTCCGCGACTATTCGGCGCCGAGATCTTCGAGGTCGCTGTCGTCGTCGTTGCGGAACAGGTCGAGCGCGCGCTCGGCTTCCTCATAGGGTGAGGGCGGAAGCTGGATGGCTTGCTGGGCGGCCAGTTCCTCCTCTTCCTCGCCGACCAGGCGGACGGCGCGGTAGGCGTCGAGGCCGGTGCCGGCGGGAATCAGCCGGCCCATGATCACGTTCTCCTTCAGGCCGCGCAGATAGTCTATCTTGCCCTGGATCGAGGCCTCGGTGAGAACGCGGGTGGTCTCCTGGAAGCTGGCCGCCGAGATGAAGCTGTCGGTGGCGAGCGATGCCTTGGTGATACCGAGGAGCAGCGGGCGGCCGGTGGCGGGCTTCAGCCCGAGGCCAATGACGCGCTCGTTCTCCTCGCGGAAGTGGAACTTGTCAATCTGCTCGTCCACCAGGAATTCGGTGTCGCCCACATCCTCGACGCGCACCCAACGCATCATCTGGCGGACGATGACCTCGATGTGCTTGTCGTTGATGTTGACGCCCTGCAGCCGGTAGACTTCCTGGATTTCGTTCACCAGGTAGGCCTGCAGTTCCTTTTCGCCGAGCACGGCAAGAATGTCGTGCGGGTTGCGCGGGCCATCCATCAGCGGTTCGCCGGCCTTGACGCGTTCGCCCTCCTGCACGGCGATATGCACGCCGCGGGGGAGCAGATATTCCTTCTCGTTGCCCTGGTCGGCATGGACGAAGATCTTGCGTTGGCCCTTGGCCACGTCGCCGTACTTCACCGTGCCGTCGATTTCGGAAATCACCGCGGTTTCGCGCGGCTTGCGGGCTTCGAACAATTCGACCACGCGGGGGAGACCACCGGTGATGTCCTTGGTCTTGGTGGTCTCGCGCGGGATCTTGGCGATGACGTCGCCGGCCGCGACCGCCGCGCCATCCTGCACCATCAAGTGGGCATGGGACGGCATGAGGTACTTACGGCTGTTCTTGGCGCCACCCTTGTCGGCGTTGATCAGCACCTGGGGTTGGCGCTTCTCGTCGGAGGATTCAGTGACCACCCAGTGCGAGAGGCCGGTCACGTCGTCGACTTCTTCCTGCAGGGTCAAGCCCTCTTCCATATCCTTGAACTTCACCGTGCCGGTGATTTCGGTCAGGATGGAGAACGTGTAGGGATCCCATTCGAGCATGACCTCGCCCATGGCGACCGGGTCACCCTCGTTCTTCTTCAAGCGCGCGCCGTACACGGCGGTATAGCGCTCGCGCTCGCGGCCCTTGTCGTCAACCACGGCGATCATACCGTTGCGGTTCATGACCACCAGTCCGCCTTCCTTGCTGCGGACCGTGGCCAGGTTGACGAAGCGGACGAATCCCTTCGACTTCGACTCCTGCCGGGACTGCTCGCTGATGCGGCTCGCGGTTCCACCGATGTGGAAGGTGCGCATGGTGAGCTGGGTGCCGGGCTCACCGATGGATTGCGCCGCGATGACGCCCACCGCCTCGCCCATCTCGACCAGCTTGCCGGAGGCCAGGTTGCGTCCGTAGCAGGCGACGCACACGCCGCGCTTGGACTCGCACGTCAACACCGAGCGGATGAGGACGCGCTCGATGCCGACGCTCTGGATTCGGTTGGCGAGTTCCTCGGTGATTTCCTGATTCAGGTCCACAATCAGGTTGCCTTCGAAATCCTTGACGCGCTCGAGCGAGACGCGGCCGACGATGCGGTCGCGCAGGCTCTCGACGATTTCGCCCGAATCAATGATGGCGCCGACGTGGATGCCATCCACGGTGCCGCAATCGGTGTCGCTGATGATCACGTCCTGCGCGACGTCGACCAGGCGGCGGGTAAGGTAGCCGGAGTCGGCGGTCTTCAGCGCGGTATCGGCCAAGCCCTTGCGGGCGCCGTGGGTGGAGATGAAGTACTGCAGCACGGTCAGGCCTTCGCGGAAGTTCGCCGTGATCGGCGTCTCCATGATTTCGCCCGACGGCTTGGCCATCAGTCCGCGCATGCCGGAGAGCTGGCGAATCTGCTGCTTGGAGCCGCGCGCGCCGGAGTCGGCCATGACGTAGACCGGGTTGGTGGTGCCTTCGCGGTCCTGCGTTTCGAGCACCGCAAACATTTCGTCGGACACCTGTTCGGTGATGTTCGACCAGATTTCAACCACCTTGTTGTAGCGCTCGCCGTTGGTGATGGCGCCATCCAGGTACTGCTTCTGCACCTCGACCACCTGCTTTTCGCCGTCGCTGACCAGACTGGCCTTGTTCGCCGGGATCACCAGATCGTCGATTCCGATCGAGATGCCGGCGCGAGTCGCCGCCATGAAGCCGAGCGTCTTGATGCCGTCGAGCATTTTGACCGAGGGCTCGAGGCCGAAGCGCAAATAAGCGAAGTTGACCAGCGAGCTCAATCCCTTTTTCTTGAGCAGGCCGTTGACGAAGGGCATGCCCTTGGGAAGGCTGTCGTTGAGGATGACGGTGCCAACCGTCGTTTGCAGATAATGGTTTTTCACCTGCTGGACATCGGCGCGCACCACGTCCTGCGGATCGTAGGCGTTGGCCAGGTCAATGATCTCGCCGGTGTAGCGCAGGCGGATTGGGGTCATGAGCTCGACGTCGCCCATTTCGAGGGCGATGAAGACGTCCTCGGGATTGCCGAAAGTGCGGCCCGCGCCCTTGGCCTTTTGATTGGCCTTGGTGAGGTAGTACATGGCGAGCACCATGTCCTGGGTGGGGACGGTGATGGGCTGGCCGCTGGCCGGGCTCAAAATATTGTTGGAGCTCAGCATGAGCACGCTGGCCTCGACCTGCGCCTCGGGCGAGAGCGGAATGTGAACCGCCATCTGGTCGCCGTCGAAATCGGCGTTGAAGGCGGTGCAAACCAGCGGGTGAATCTTGATCGCCTTGCCCTCGACCAGCACCGGCTCGAAGGCCTGGATACCGAGGCGATGGAGCGTGGGAGCTCGGTTGAGCAGCACGGGGTGATCTTTGATCACCTCTTCGAGGATGTCCCAAACCATGGGCTCGGACTGCTCGACCATGTCCTTGGCTTGCTTAATGGTCGTGCAATGCCCGGACTGTTCGAGGCGGTGGTAAATGAAGGGCTTGAAGAGCTCGAGGGCCATCTTCTTGGGCAGCCCGCACTGGTTGAGCTTGAGCTCGGGGCCAACCACGATGACGGAACGGCCGGAGTAGTCCACGCGCTTGCCCAGCAGGTTCTGGCGGAACCGGCCCTGCTTGCCCTTGAGGGTGTCGGAGAGGGACTTGAGCGGACGGTTGTTGGCGCCGCGCAGCACGCGGCCGCGGCGGCCATTGTCGAAGAGCGCGTCGACGGCTTCCTGCAGCATGCGCTTTTCGTTGCGGATGATGACTTCGGGAGCGTGGAGCTCCATCAGCTTTTTCAACCGGTTGTTGCGGTTGATCACGCGGCGATACAGGTCGTTGAGATCGCTGGTGGCGAAGCGGCCGCCATCGAGGGGCACGAGGGGGCGGAGCTCGGGCGGAATGACGGGGAGCACTTCGAGGATCATCCACTCGGGCTTGTTGGAACTCTTGCGGAAGGCATCGACGACCTTGAGGCGCTTGGCGTACTTGAT